>JABFXT010000891.1 GCA_013361595.1 Nocardia sp.
AGCGGCCTACATAGTTGCAGAACCTACGTCACCGATGCGTCTTTGTTCGCCCCCGACGTGGGCTCCGTTACACGGAAGTACCGTACCGGCGGTTCGCCGGCGGAGCATCACGAGGGTTACCGCGCATCGTCCGCAATCGGGAAAGCGCCAGAATTTGCCCGCGCGAACCGAACCCGGGAGACCGTGGCGAATTCACAGCAATTCGCGGTCGGCGAGTACGGCGTCGACGTAGGGGCTGAAAACCCGGCCGAGTTCGGTCGGTGCGTCGTGCCCGGCCGCGGGCGGTGTGGGGATATAGCTGATCGCCAGCCGCACGAGCGCATGCGCGAAGGTGAGCGCCTGCGGCGGGGTCAGCGCGATCCAGCTGCGCTGCACGACGGTCGACAACCGGTCGGTGGCATGTGCGATCAACGGCCCGGCGTCCAGGGTGATGAGCCGGAGCAGATCGAGTTTCACCTCACCGAGCAGCAGCGACTGCACCAGCGGATCCTGCGCCGAATCGTGGAAATAGCTCGCCAGGCCGTCCCGGATGGAGGCCTGCGCGTCGCCGATATTGGCGGCCAGCGCGGTTTCCACATGGTCGACCAGGTCGACGGCGAGCCGAATGGCGTAGGATTCGGCGAGGCCACCGCGGGAGCCGAATTCGTTGTAGAGGGTCTGCCGGCTCACCCCGGCACCGGCGGCGACATCGGTGAGCGTGATCTTGGACCAGTCCCGCTGCAACAGCAGGTCTCGCATCGCATCGAGGATGGCTGTGCGCAGCAACTCGCGCGCAGACCCCTGGTTCGCATTCCGGGATCCGGTGCTCGGCATATCAGCGACACTTGCACGAACACTCCGGTGAGTCAAAGTTTCAAGTTCGCTCGATTTCGACCATGAAGAAATCCGACTTGGCCGCGCCGCAGTCCGGACACGTCCAGTCGTCGGGGATATCGTCCCAGCGGGTACCGGCCGCGATCCCGTCCTCGGGCCACCCCAGCGCCTCGTCGTACTCGAATCCACACTGGGCACATCGGTACAGCTTGTAATCGGTCATCGGAGGTACCGGCCTTCCGGTCGATCGGCTCCCCGGCTCAGGGCGGGGCTGGCAACGGCTCGAAATCGATCTTCTCCCGGACCGCGCAATCCGGGCAGCACCAGTCGTCGGGCACCGCCGACCAGGGCGTACCCGGCGGAAAACCCTCACGCGGAGCACCCGCGGCCTCGTCGTAGACGTAGTCGCACACCGGGCAGCGGTACTCGCTCATTCGGGCACCTGCGCCGCAGCGGCGCCGTAGCGCGCGAGCACCCGGTCCCGCGCCGGCGGGTGGATATTGGCTCGGGTGATATCGCCGTCGTAATGCGCGATCACCCGTTTGTCCATGACCCGCCGCCACAGCGGTGGCAGATAGGCCAGCACGATCATGCCCGCGTATCCGGTCGGCAGGGCCGGCGCCTGCTCCCAGGTGCGCAGCGACTGATAGCGCCGGGTGGGAAACGCGTGATGGTCGCTGTGCCGCTGCAGGTGGTACATGAAGAGATTGGTGACGAGGTGGTCACTGTTCCAGCTGTGCGCCGGAGTGGGCCGTTCGTATCGCCCCGAAGGAGTGCGCTGCCGCGCCAGACCGTAGTGCTCCATGTAGTTGACCGCCTCGAGCAGGCTGAATCCCACCACGGCCTGGAGCAGCAGATACGGCAGTAGTGCGAGACCGAACACGAATACCAGCGCTGTGTACAGCACCGCGGTCAGCAGCCAGGCGGTCAGGATATCGTTGCGCCGGTTCCACGGCCGGCAACCCAGCCGCTGTAGCCGGGTGCGCTCCAGAGCCCACGCCGAACGCAGCCCGCCGCAGACCGACCGGGGGAAGAAAGCCCAGAAACTCTCCCCCAACCGGGCGCTGGCCGGATCTTCCCGGGTCGCGACCCGCACATGGTGGCCACGATTGTGCTCGATATAGAAATGACCGTAGGCGCTCTGCGCGAGCGCGATCCTGGACAGCCGGCGCTCCAGCCCCACTTTCTTGTGCCCCAGTTCGTGAGCGGTGTTGATCCCGATACCACCGACCACCCCGAGTGTGACGGCCAGCCCGACCTTGTCGACCGCGTTCAGCCCCCCGTCGATCATCGGTATGTGCGGATCGTCCGCGGTGATCAGATAACCCGCCGCGACGAGGGTCGCGTACTGGCACGGCAGATAGAGATAGGTGAGATAGCGGTAGTACCTGTCGTTCTCCAATGCCTCCAGGACCTCGTCGGGTGGATTGGTTCCGTCCGGACCCACGAACCGATCGGCGATCGGGACGACGAGGTAGAGCACGATCGGGCCGAGCCAGAAGACGATATGGACGAGGCCGGGACGACCGACGGCGGCGAGCACCCAGACCAGCGGCACCCCGATCGTGAACAACCCGGTGGGGGCCAGCAGGCCCCACAGCCACAGGTACCGTTTGCGATCCCGCCATGTTTCGGGCGGAGTGGATTCGTCGGGCTCGTCAGACATCGCCGTCTCACCTCGGGTAGGGCTCGGCAGACTTCGCTGCTGGTGTCACTTGCTCACGCAGGAGCACGTCCTATGCGCGACTCGCTCACTTCCGACGGTAAGCGCGAGGACGCCCGGGAGCGGCGACTTTTATGAGTTCGGTAGCGAACGGATTCGGGTTCACGCATACGTTATGAAGCGCGGCTCCCGGGCCCGTCGTCCACCGGCCCCGCTGCTCGACCGCGATCGGCCGAGCAGCGGCGGCCTCAGCGGATCAGTACATCGACGTCCGGCGGCAGCGCGTCCACCGGCCACCACCGCAGATCGGCGGATTCGGCACTGCGCACCGGGACCGCGCCGGCCGGCGCGGTGATCCGGAACAGCAGATCCAGATGCCGGGTCGGTGTGCCCAGCGAACAGGTGATCGGATGGGCCTGGGCCCCGTAGAGCTCCGGTTCGAGCAACAGTCCGGGAATACCGGATTCCTCGGTGGCCTCGCGCAGTGCCGCGTCGGCCACGGTGTCGTCCGCCGGCTCGCAGTGCCCACCGAGCTGGATCCAGCGTCCGACCCGCGGATGCAAGGTCAGCAGCACATCGCGGCGGTCGTGCGAGAACACCACCGCCGAGGCGGTGATGTGGCCGGGTGCGTGCTCCCGCAGACAACCGCGCGGAGCCGAGCCCAGGAACGCGAGCATCGCCTCGCGCAACGAGGCGTCGGCGCCGGGATCGGGTTTCCACTCCGTCAGCAGCCGGGTCGCCGACGCGCGCAGCGATTCGGCGGTCACAGCTCGACCAGCCCGGACGCGGGATCGCGTGGCGCGCGTGGTGCGAGTTCCTCGGTGGGATGCCCGATCGCGATGGCGCCCAGCGGAATCCACGCGCTGTCCAGGCCGAGTACCTCCCGGGTCACCTCCGGGGCGAAAATCGTCGACCCGATCCAGCAGCTGCCCAGTCCTTCGGTCGCGAGCGCGACGAGCAGCCCCTGCACCGCGGCGCCGACCGCGACGGTGAACATGGTGCGTTCGGCATCACGGCGGCGTTCGTCGGGATAATCGTGGGCCCCGTCGGGGACGCAGAACGGGATGATCACCTCGGGGGCGTCGAACAGGAGACGTCCGCGGTTCACGCGCCGCTCGATCCGGTCGGAGTCCAGGCCGTCGGCGGCGAGATCGGCCCGCCACTTGTCGGCCATGGTCTCGAGCAACCGCGTCCGCTGGTCCCGGTCACGCAACCAGACGAACCGCACCGGGCGGGTGTGGTGCGGCGCCGGCGCGGTGAGCGCCACCGCGACGGCGGCGCGGATCTGCTCGGGGTCCACCGGATCCGGTGCGAAGGCGCGGACCGATCGGCGCATCAGCAGCGCTTCACCACGGCCACGTTCGATGGCTTCCGCCGTACCGAGCCAGAACAGGTCGTCGGTACCCGGTCGTACCAGATCGGCTGCCGTGGAACCGTTGTCGGCCGGGGTGAGACCCCGGACCACCGCGATGGGAACACCGCCCAGCTTGCCTTTGACCAGATCGGCGGCGGCGGCGAGTTCGTCCGCGATCGCCACCTGGGTGACCTGGAGCTCGTTGCCCTGGCCGTCGACGGCACCCGCATAGTCGTACAGCACCGGCAATCCCGCGGAACCGATCGCCACATCCGTCTGCCCGTTGCGCCACGCCCGGCCCATGGTGTCGGTGACCACCACCGCGATCTCCACTCCGAGCCGGGTACCCAGCGCGGACCGCAAGCCCTTGGCGCTGCCGTCGGGATCGGCGGGCAGCAGTACCAATTCGTCCTGCTCCACATTGGATCCGTCCACCCCGGACGCGGCCTGCACGATGCCGAGCCGGTTCTCGGTGATCAGAGTGCGGCCCCGGCGGGCGACCACCCGCACCGCCTCCTGTTCGACCAGCCGGCGTCGCGCGGTATCGCGCTCCTCGGGATCGGTAGGGGCAGCGACGATCCGGCCCTCGGCCTTGGCGACGATCTTGCTGGTGATCACCAGAATATCGCCGTCGGCCAGCCAGGGGGCCCGGGCGGCGATATGTTCGGCGAGATCGTCGCCCGGCCGGAATTCCGGCAGACCGGTGATCGGCAGTATCTGCAATTGTGCCGCGGCATGGTCGGCGATCGCTGTTTCGGCCGACGGGTTCACGCTGGTCACGGCTTCACTCCTGCCAAATCGAGGGCTGCCCGCACCATTTCGGCGGTGGTGGGCGGATCGGTCATCAAAAGGGGAACACTGCGCACCTGCACACCCGGAACATCGGCCGTGTCGGTGGTGTGGATCAGCCAGCCGTCGAGAATGCCTGTGGCCGAACGGGATCCGTAGTGCCGGCCGACCGCCTCCGCGGAGGTCTCCACGCCGATCACCGACAGGCACTCGTCGGCCATCCCACGCAACGGCTTTCCGTCGATCACCGGCGAGACCCCGATCACCGGCGCCTGGGTGGTGCGCAAGGCACCCCGAATTCCGGGCACCGCCAGGATCGAGCCGACGCTCACAACCGGGTTCGAGGGCGCGAGTAATACAACATCCGCATCTGCTATGAGTTCGGTCACATTAGGTGCCGGTTTGGCGTCGTCCGCCCCGATTGTGGCGAATCCGTGGGTTTCGACGTCCGCCCGGTAGCGAACCCACCACTCCTGGAAATGGATCGCGCGGCGTTCGCCAGGGCTCTCCGGGTCGCTGATAACTACATGCGTTTCACAGCGATCGTCGGTTGCCGGGAGGAGTTTCACACCCGGTTGCCATCGATTGCAGAGCGCCTCGGTAACCGCCGAGAGGGGATACCCGGCGCGCAACATTTCGGTACGAACCAGGTGCGTCGCGATATCCCGGTCCCCCAGCCCGAACCAATCGGGCTGCGCATGGTATTTCGCGAGCTCCTCCTTGGCGTGCCAGGTTTCGCCCAACCGGCCCCAGCCGCGCTCCGGGTCGATTCCACCGCCGAGCGTATACATGCAGGTATCGAGGTCGGGGCAGATTCTCAGCCCGTGCATCCAGACATCGTCGCCCACATTGACGATTGCGGAAACCTCCGCCTCGGGGAGCAGCTCCCGGACACCCAGCAGGAACCGCGCGCCACCGACTCCGCCGACCAGGACGACGATACGGGGACCATTGGCGGGGGCGATGTCCGCTTGTTGTGAAGTCTCATCTGTACACCCTATGCCGCACGGGTAATAGTGCGCGTTCCGCTATATTTGCCGCTCATTTGCTATTCGGGTCACAAGATCGACTCGGAATGCCGCGCGGGATAGTAACGGAATAGTGACGGTGGCTTGACCATCACTACGGGCGGCGTGTCTAATCACAGACATGTCATTCCGGGTCGCGCGGGAAGTGCAAGGCGCGGACGGAAACTCGAACAGATGTTCGAATTGGAATGACAGGCTCGGGGAAGTCCGCGAGACAACGTCGCGGAGTTTGGCCGTCGAGATGCGCGTTGATCGACGGAAATGAATTCATTCTGCGCTAACACACAGTGAGGAGGCGGAGCGATGGCCGATGATCTGGCCCCGACCGGCATTCCGGTGGGTGTATCGCGAACCGATTCCACAGCAGGCGCAGCACGAGGCGTCGCTGCTGAAAACGGCTGGTCCGAACCTGATCGGAATGAGCGTGAATCGGCTCCCCGGCTCAGCCTGATCGTGACCGGTTTCGACGAGATGTTCGGCTCCATCGAAGAACAGTGGCAAGAACGCGCACTCTGCGCGGAGACAGACCCGGAGGCCTTCTTCCCGGAGAAGGGCGGCTCCACCCGCGAGGCCAAACGCATCTGCTTGGGATGCGAGGTCCGCGACGAATGCCTGGAATACGCGCTCGCGCACGATGAGCGCTTCGGAATCTGGGGCGGCCTGTCGGAGCGGGAGCGCCGGCGCCTCAAGCGCGGTATCGGCTGACGGCACCGCTCGCGTCGGTGCGCCCCGGAGCATGTGGCCGGGGCGGGCCGTCGCGGTCGGCGATCACTGACTAACGTGGCGACCATGGCGCGATCCCGCAACCGCAGACCCCCGACCGCCCGGTCGGTCAGCCGTCGCGGCCGCGGTGTCCGCGGCCCGATGCTGCCACCGACCGTCCCGGCTTGGCGCACCCGTGGCCAGAAGTTCGACCGGCTGGTGCTGGAAGCATTCGCACCCCTGGACACCCGCTGGCACGATCGCCTCACCAAACTCGACATCGCCGTGGACGATGTACCCAAAATCCGTCCGCTGCACCCGGATTCGGTGACCTGGCCCGACGAGGTGGTCGCCGACGGCCCGGTTCCGCTGTCCCGGCTCATCCCGGCCGGCGTCGACCGGCACGGCACCCCCATCCGGGCCCGGGTGGTGCTGTTCCGCAAGCCCCTCGAACTCCGGGCCGGCGACCCGGACGATCTGGTGGAACTGTTGCGCGAGGTCCTGGTGCAGCAGATCGCCACCTATCTCGGAGTCGACCCCGACGTGATCGACCCGGAACCGGAGTAGCCGCACTCAGCGGTGTCGAATTGCCGGCCGCCGGCGCCTGCCCCATCGCGCACCTCCGGCACCGCGTCTGATCGCGCACCTCCGGCACGACGGGACCGGGCCTCGTGAAGCGCGCCGGGCCGTCGACGGGACGGGCAACCATTCGACCACATGACGTGCGGCTCTTCCCAGGTCGATCCGGGAGCCCTGCCATATACGGTCCTCCCGGCGAACGGCCCGCATCCCACCGCAGCCCACCCCGGTTCCGGAACGGCAAGACAAACGACCGCAGCCACCGACCACCGAGGCCGAGAACCCGGCGCCGGCAGGCCCCCGGACGACGCCGAAGGCGAAACCCACCACAA
>JABFXT010000293.1 GCA_013361595.1 Nocardia sp.
ATATCGGCCACGACCTCGGGGTCGACATGCTGGGGGCGTGCGTAGTCCGCGGGTAGCGAGAGACCGGTGCCGGAGAAGAACATATGGTCGTCGGCCGGGTAGGTGCGGAAGGTCACCCGGGGCCGGTCGGCGAGCGCGGCGCGCCAGCCCGCCAGGTCGGCGTCCACCGTCACCTGATAGTCGCGCTCGCCCTGCAGGAACAGCATGGGCAGATCCAGCTCCGCGGCCACTGCCGCCGGATCGTAGGCGCGCAGGTCCAGCCAGTACGCCCCGGACATTCCGAAGGGCAGCCGGTCGGCCGGGGTGGCGCGGGAGAAGTCGCCGCTGTCCACCAGCTCCGCCTGCGCGGTGACGGCCTCGACCGTCGGCAGCACCGCGGCGGCCGACGGATCGACCCGGGCCAGGTACTCGACGACCCGCACCAGCGACCACTGCAGCGGCACGGTATCCCCGGCCAGCACGATCAGCCCGGCCACCGCGGGTTCGGCCGCGGCCACCCGCGGCGCGAACCTGCCGCCCATACTGTGGCCGAGCACATGGACGCGATCGGCATCGATCTCCGCGAGCCCGCGCAGATACGCGACAGCGGCCACGGCATGCGGCACATATTCGTCGGTGGGGGTGAAACCCGTTGTCGCGGCCACCTGCCCGGCGTGGGCGTGAGTGACCTTGTCGAAGCGCAGGACCGCTACGCCACGAGAGGCCAATCCCCAGGCGATATCCTTCAGATTCTTGTTCGGACCGGCGGTTCCGTCCCGGTCGAAGGGTCCGCCGCCGGCGAGCAGCACCACCGCCGGGAACGGACCGCCGCCACGCGGAGTCGTGACTGTACCCGGTACCGTGAGCGCCCCGGATCCCACGGCCACCTCGCGCTCGGTGAACGCCGCCGCGACCACATATTCCGGGGCCTGCCACCCCTCGACACCGTCGATGATGCCCGCCATCAACACTCTCCATCATTCTCGAATTTGAGAAAGGTAGCACAGATGAGAGAATCCGAGGGTGAACTCCCTCGAGCTGCTCGCCCATCCGGTCCGGTTACGGATCGTGCACGCCATGTCCGCGGGTGACAGTCACACCACTACACAGTTGTGCGTACGGCTGCCCGATGTCTCGAAGGCGACCGTGTACCGGCACGTCGACATACTCGCCTCCGCCGGTGTTCTCGAGGTTGCCGCCGAACAGCGAGTACGCGGCGCGGTCGAGCGGAGCTACCGATTGCGCCGCGAGGCCGCGGTCATCGATCCCGAAGCGGCGGCCGCGGCGACACCGGCGGATCATCGCGCGATCTTCGCGGCCGCCATGACCGCCCTGCTCGCCGAGTTCGACACCTATCTCGACAGCGGGCACGCGGATCCCGTCACCGATCTGGTGGGCTACCGGCAGCATACGATCTGGCTGGACCCGGCGGAGGCCGCCGGACTCGTCGAGGATCTCCGCGCGGCGATCCTGCCACGGCTGCGGAACACACCCGGTTCCGGCCGTACCCAGTATCTGCTGAGCCCCGTTCTCTTCCCGACCGGCGGGCCCACCGCCACCTGACCGCCGACACCGGCCCCGCCGGCCGCGAAATGTGGTGGCCGGACAAGCGATACCGCCGGAACCCCCGGGCCGGACGCGGGATCAGCCGGAGAGCGCGTGCGCGGCGGAATAGCCGGCCGTCGCCGCGACCAGCCCCAAGGCGATACTGGCGGCGGCGTAGCCGATCGCGAACCGGAAGGCCCGCTGTTCGGTCAGGCGAACGGTTTCGTAGGAGAAGGTGCTGTAGGTGGTGAAGGCACCGCAGAAACCGGTGCCCGCCAGCACCGTCCACGCAGGCGGCAGTCCCGCACCGGTGACGGCGCCGAGAACGAGACAGCCGGATACGTTGACCACGAAGGTGCCCCAGGGAAACCGGCCGGTATGCCGGGCCTGTACGGCTCGATCAAGGAGATAGCGCAGCGGCGCGCCGACCGCGGCGCCGGCGATCACCAGCAGGATGTTCATCGCGCGACTCCCCCGCCGGCGCGCCGGGCCAGGCCGAT
>JABFXT010000459.1 GCA_013361595.1 Nocardia sp.
TGGTGATTCCACCGCCGGGGCCGCGCAGCCGCAGCGGGGCGAGGTGGTCGAGAGCGCTGCGGAAGCCCGTCGCCCACAGAATCACCCGGGCGGCCCGGAAGCTACCGTCGGCCCAGCGCACGCCCGTCGGCTCGATATGGTCGAACATCGGCCGGCGCCGCAGTACACCGCGGTCCCGGGCCGCCCGCAGCCGGTCGTCGAGGGGGAGGCCGGTCACCGAGACCACCGAGCCCGGTGGGAGCCCGCGGCGTACCCGGTCCTCCACGATCGCCACCGCGCGCCGGCCCGCGACGGCGTCGAACGCACTGTCCCGGAATTCGGGTTCGGAACGTGTCACACACGTGGTGGAGGTCACCTGCGATATCTCGTCGAGCAGTTGGACCGCCGAGATGCCGCCGCCCACCACGACCACATGCTGCCCGGCGAATTCGTCCGGACTGCGGTAGTCGCGAGTGTGCAGCTGACGGCCGGTGAAGGTCTCGGCGCCGCGATAATGCGGGATGAAGGGATGTTCCCAGGTCCCGGTCCCGTTGATCAGGCCGCGCACGCGCAGGGTGCCCGCCCGGTCGGTTTCGGCGTGCAGCAGGCCGTCGCGTTCGCTCCGGTCACAGACCACCCGCACACTCACGGGCCTGCGGACCGCCAGCTCGAAATGCTCCTCATAACGCTGGTAGTAGCGCGGCACGGCGGTGGCGGCCGGGACTTCGCTGCCCGCCGATCCCGCCCCGGTGTCCGCGGAGTTCTCAGCGAAGGACATACCGGGCAGGTCGTGGACCCGGTTCACCGTGCTCAGGGTCAGTGACGGCCAGCGGAACTGCCAGGCACCGCCCGGACCCGGCGCATGGTCGACGATGAGAAAATCCCGCCCGGGGACCAGTCCGCGCTTGCGTAGGTGGTAGCCCGCCGACAGCCCGGACTGCCCGGCCCCGATCACCAATATCGGAAAATCCGGTTCTGCCGTGTCGGCGGTCTCCTGCGTCACGATCGCCGATGCTATTCGGACCGTCCGGGGGTGACCGGAAGCCGCACCACGAACCGGGCACCACCGGAGTCCGCGGCCTCGACGCGAATCGACCCCTCGTGCCGGTGGACCACATCTCGAACGATCGCCAGCCCCAGGCCCGCACCACCCTCGTCTCGGCTACGGGCATCGTCGAGGCGTACGAAACGCTGGAAAATCCGTTCCCGGTCCGGCTCGGGCACCCCGGGTCCGTCGTCGGTCACGGCGAGCACTGCCTGGTCGCCGTGGTGCTCGAGGTTCACCCGAACCGTCGTCGCCGCGTGGCGTTGCGCATTGTCGACGAGATTGCCCAGGACCCGGCCGATCTGGGACCGGCTGCCGGTCACCACGAGCGGTTCGGCGGGTAGATCGGAGCCGACCGGTACGCGGTCGCCCACGCGGTGGATCAGCTCCTCCCGGACCAGCGCCGCGAGATCGACCCGGTCCGAGCGTGGTTGTTCGCCCGCGTCGAGCCGGGCCAGTAGCAGCAGATCCGCGGCGAGATGTTCCAGCCGGACGGTATCGCCCAGCAATCCGTCCAATTCGAGCAGACCCGGATGGGCCTGCGCCACCTCGAGCTGGGTGCGCAGGCTGGCAATGGGGCTGCGCAGTTCGTGCGCGGCGTCGGCGATGAACCGGCGCTGGCGTTCCGAGGACTGCTCCAGGGCCGCCAGAGTGTCGTTGGTGGTGACGGCCAGCCGGCCGATCTCGTCGCGCGCGGCAGGTTCGGGAACCCGCCGTGACAGGTCACCGTGCATGATCTCGGCGAGTTCGGACCGGATGGACTCGACCGGCCGCAAGGCCCACCGTGTCACCAGCCAGGTCACTCCGGCGACCACCGCGAGCAGCAGCGGCAGGCCGATGAGCATGGCCCGTCGCACGTCCGCGACCGCGCTGTCGGCGGTATCCAGCGACGCGCCCGCGTAGACCGTGACCGGCCGGCCGTCGGAAGTCGTCGCCGCGAGCGCGGCGATTCGATAACCGGCCGGATCGGAATCGCCGACCGCTATCTGCGCCTGCCC
>JABFXT010000587.1 GCA_013361595.1 Nocardia sp.
ATGGGCGCGGCGCAGATGGTCGGCGATCAGCGAGGCCTCCTTGGCCGGACTGCCCAGTACCCGGACCCGGACCTCCGCCGGGGTGGGTTCGCCGGAGTCCGGGGGAAGGTCACCCCGTGCCTCGGGCCCGAGATCGGCCCGGGTGACCCGATGCGCGGCGGCGCCCGGCAGCCGGGACGCGATCCGGGCGGCGGCGGTGTTGATCGCCGGACCGGACCGGTGGTTGTCGTAGAGGACGATGCGCCGCGCGGGCGGCACCTCGAGTTCGGTGAGGAACCGCGAATCCGCGCCGCGGAAGGTGTAGACCGCCTGGTCGGGATCACCGGCGACGACCGTGGTCCCCGCCCCCTCGGCCAGCACCCGCACCAGCAGCGCCGCCTGCGGATCCAGATGCTGGGCGTCGTCGACGAGCAGACAGCGCAACCGGGCCCGTTCGGCGGCCAGGAGTTCGGCGTCCCCCGCCAGCGCGTCCAGGGCCGCGCCGACCAGTTCGGCGGCGTTCAGGGCGGGCGCCGACGCCTCGGGTGCGGCCACCCCGACCGACCAGCGCAACAGCATCGCCTGTTCGTAGCGCAGGGCGAAACCACCGGCCGCCACCCAGTCGGGCCGGTCGCGTCGCCGGCCGAGTTCGATCAGATCCTCCGGGCCCAGGCCGCGTTCGGTGGCGCGCAACATGAGATCGCGGAGTTCGTCGGCGAAACCGGTCAGGCCCAGGGCGGGTTGCAGTCGCCGCGGCCACAGGTCGTCGGCGCCGGCGGCGATATCGGCGAGATCACCGCGCAGCATCTCACGCAGCACCGCGTCCTGTTCGGCGCCGGTGAGCAGCCGCGGCGGCGGATTACCGTGCCGCGCGGCCTGCCGGCGCAGGATCCCGAACGCGTAGGAGTGGACGGTGCGGGCCAGCGGTTCCCGGGTGGCACCGGAGAAACCGGGTGCACTCGCCGCGGCCGGCCCGGGCAGCACGAACAGTGGTTCGGCGTCGGACGCCGCACCGCCCGAGCCCCCCGCGACGGCCGGCGCGCATACCGGCCAGTGGTCCAGCCGCTCGGTGAGCGCGTCCCGGGCCGCACCGGCCGCCTGTTTGGAGTGGGTGAGCAGCAGCACCGATTCCGGCTCCGCGCCGCCCGCGATCCGCGCGGCCGCCACATCGACCAGTAACGCCGTCTTACCGGTGCCGGGACCACCGAGCACCCGCCAGATCCGGCTCGCGCCCGGTTGCGCGCCGGTGGCCGCCGTGGCGGTGTCGAACAGCGCGCCGAGATCGGCACCCCAGGTCCGAGCCCGGGGAGCCGCCGCCTTCCGGCGCACCAGCCGCACCGGCCTATCCGAACGCACCACGACGGCTATTGCAACAGACGGGGCCGACACCGCCGATACCACGTCGGACCCGCGCCCGCGGCGGTGTCGGTGTGGTCGGATAACAATGTCACCGTGTCCACACTGCATGTTCATCGTTTCGGCCCGGCATCCGGGCCGGTGCTGCTGGCCCTGCACGGCCTCACCGGTCACGGGAAACGCTGGGAGGCGCTGGCCGCCGCGGCGCTGCCCGATATCCGGGTGATCGCTCCCGACCTGCGCGGACACGGCCGTTCCACCGCTCTCCCGCCGTGGGATTTCGAAACGATCGTCGCGGATCTGGTGGCGGCGATCACCGCGGAGACCGACGTACCGGTGCTGGTGGTGGCGCACTCCTTCGGCGGCGCGTGCGCCCTGCATCTGGCCCGGCGCCATCCCGAACTCGTCCGCGGTCTCGTACTCCTCGATCCGGCCGTGGCGCTGGACCCGGCGTGGTTGCACGAGATCGCCGAGGCCACCCTCGGATCACCCGATTACACCGATACCGACGAGGCCCGGATGGACAAACTCGCCACCGGCTGGGCCGCGGTCGCGCCGGAACTGCTGCGTGCCGAACTCGACGAGCATCTGGTACCCGCCGCGAACGGCCGGATGCGCTGGCGGGTGGATACGGCGGCCCTGATCGCGTACTGGGGGCAGCTGGCGCGTGATGTGGCACT
>JABFXT010000727.1 GCA_013361595.1 Nocardia sp.
GATTCTGGCGGTCGCGTTCCTGCCGCTCGCGGTGATGCCCGGCCACACCCGGTTCGGCACCTGGGCGGCGGTGGCCGCCCTGATCCTCTCGGCGGCCCTGCTGGCCGTCGGGACGGCCGCGGTGTTCCCGTTCGAGATGGACACGGTGGTCACGCTCGCCGGAGATCGTCTGGTGGGGACCTACTACGGCTTCTACAACAGCGTGGTGGGCGTCGGCATCCTCATCGGCAATCTCGCCACCGGTGCGGTTTTCGGCGCCGCCCGCGCGGCGGGGGCCGAATGGGCGGTGTGGACGGGGCTCGCCCTGATCGGACTCGTCTCGGCGTTCGCCCTGACCCGTCTCGACCGAGCCGGTGGCGGCAGCGGCGACGCGGCGGAGCCCGTTCTCGTCGATACGGTGGCGGGTTCGGACCGGCCCGGCGCCGGTGTCGCCGGGGCCGCCGGTCGCCGCGACTGAGGTCGATGCGGCGCCGCCGGCCGGCGGTCAGGCGATACGGTGCACAGTTGCCTGTTCGACGAGACCCCCGCTGCACCTGTCCCCGTCTCCCAGCAGCAGGAAATCGTCGTAGACGCCGCGGGCGGGTCCCCGCGTTTCGGCCGGGCCGGTGGGTACCCAGAACCCGCCGACCCGCGAACGCATCGTCACCGTGTGCACCACATCATCGGCCGAGACGAGGTGCGCCCGGCGGAATTGGGCGGCGACATCGCGGACGACGGTGATACCCGTGACGGCTGTCGTGCCGTGCGCATCGATGACGAACCCCTCGACCCACTGCGCACCATCGGGAGCCCGGTATTTCGTCGCGGAGACCAACCGCGACGAATCCACCGCGCAGAGGGCGACCGATTCGACCTCGCTCGCCCGCGCGGAACGAAAACCCCAGCTACGGTCGCGCACACCGTGGCCCACGGCGGCGATCACATCACCGTCGAGCCGGACGACTCCCTCGACGGCACATGCTTGTTGGCCACGTCCGCCCGGTCGCCCGGGGGCCGAGACGAGCGGATTCGGCGCATAGGCGGCGGCCGCGAACAGCGGGGTGTCGACCAGCTCGACCTGCACCGCCGGGTGGTCGACCGTCACCCGGCCGGTCGGGTCGAAATCGACGGTGGCGCCACTGAACGTACCCTCGCCGAGCGGTTCGACGATCTCGATGACCCGTCCCGCCACGGAGATGCTGACGCACGCACGCCGCTCGCCGGGTAGATCCGGAGAGGTGCCTACGTATACGGCGCCGAACACCTCGGCGAGTGGATCCCAGAATCTCAGCTGGGCGCTGTCCTGCCGGACCGGATCATCCGCTCCTACGGGAACGGTGTGGACCGGCTCGGCCGGGGCAGCCCATCTCTGCCCGGCCGACGTGACAGACGACATCGGAATCCCTTCGAGTCTGCGGGCCGTCGTGCCCCGATACGACGGCGGCGTTTCCGAGCCAGTTTCCGACGCGTACCGCCGGCCGACAACACTTCTGCCTCGTCTCTGCCCGGTACCCGAATTCGGCGCGCACCGGAACATAATTTCGTGCCGGGTCCGTCGGGCCGCACCGGCGGGCCGCACCGAACCGGGCCTGTTCCGGGTCTCCGGCCGCCGCGGGGCGCGAGCATCCCACCGAGTTCTCCGATCGAGGCTGCTGCGGTCCGGATCATCGGCGCCGGACTCTGTACCCGAATCGAGATCTCGGCACCGGCTCCGGGAGCACCGGCGGCTGTCTGCAGCGGGCAGGCGCGCGACAACCAGCGTCACCGACCGCGACGGCCGGTCGACACCGCACGGCGCGACGGCCCGGGGCGCTGTTCCGGTCACGGTTGCGGCACAGTTCCGACTCCGGCGCGTATCCGCACGGCCCGCCCGGACCAGCTCGGCCATTGCCGCTGAGCTGCGGTGATAGCTACGATCGATCAGCTCGAAACGGGTGGGGGACTCGACAGAACGGAACCGGACCATGAGGCCACGAGCGCGCATCCCGCGCGTCGGCCCCCGACTTCTCGGCGCGACCGTCGGGGCCGCCGCCCTCTTCTTCGCCGCCGCTCCCGCGGCCGCACTCCCCTGGACCCAGGTGACGCCGGTCGCCGCCGGGCCGAATCCACAGGTGGAGCTGAACAGCTATTGCGAGGAGCCCGGCGAGATCGGGCACCTCGCCGACGGCACCACCGTCTACTGCTCGGCAGTGCAGGGCTCCGATGCCTTCGCGTGGTCGTACTACAGCGAACCACTCGCGATGGATCCCGATCGCGATTACACCTGTGACGAGGCCAGCTGCCAGTACGAAGACGGAACCACGGTCCCCGAGGAACATCGGTGCGGGGTCCAGTGCGGTGAACCGCCTCTCGCCGGCGAAACCGAGCCCCACTTCGCTCCCGGCTTCTGAGAATCCACCCGGCGGCAGCCCGGCCGGACCCGGCCCACCTCCGGCCGGGCTGCTATCGTGATCAGGGAATCTTCCGCTATAGAGAGATCGACCATGATTGGTGAACTCGATATCTCCGGAGCCACCCGGCTCTGACGGCCACCAGTAGGGCGCATCGGGCGCCGCTGTAGTGGCCGTTTCGTCGTTCACTTTTCCTATTCGTGGCAGCCGCGCGCGCCCGAACGACAATCGAGGTCTCTCCTATATGTCCGAAAAATCCAGGTCCGAAACTTTCGTCGTCTGTTCGAACCTGTCGTTCGCCTGGCCGGACGACACCTCCGTATTCACCGATCTGTCCTTCAGCGTGCCCGCCGGGCGGACCGGCCTGGTCGCGCCCAACGGCGCGGGCAAGAGCACACTGCTCAGGTTGATCGCCGGTGACCTGCGACCCCGGACCGGCCATGTCTCGGTCGACGGCGTAATCGGCTATCTCCCGCAGACACTGCCGCTGACCGGCGATATGACGGTCGCCGAAACCCTGGGTATCGCACCGATCCTGGCCGCGCTGGACGCCGTGGAATCCGGTGACACGGCCGAAGATCATTTCACCACTATCGGCACGGACTGGGATATCGAGGAACGCACCCGCGCCCAGCTGGAACGCCTCGGCCTGGGCGATCTGGCGCTGACCCGGCGGTTGCGCACGCTCAGCGGCGGCCAGGTGGTGTCGCTGGGGCTGGCGGCACAGCTGCTGCGACAGCCCGATGTGCTGCTGCTCGACGAACCCACCAACAACCTCGATCTCGAGGCCAGGCACCGGCTCTACGATCTGCTCGCCGATTGGAAGGGTTGCCTGCTGCTGGTCAGTCACGACCGGGCACTGCTGGACCGGATGGACCGGATCGCCGAACTGCACGCCGGTGAGATCCGCTTCTACGGCGGCAATTTCACCGAGTACGAGGAAGCGGTGCGCGCCGAACGCGAGGTGGCCGAGAAGAACATCCGCACGGCCGAACAAGAGGTCAAACGGGAGAAACGCGAACTCCAGCAGGCTCGGGAGCGCGCCGCGAAACGGGCGGGCAACGCGGCCCGCAACCTGGGCAGCGCGGGTCTGCCCAAGATCTTCGCCGGGACCATGAAACGCAATGCCCAGGAGTCGGCCGGGCGGGCGAACGAAACCCACGCGGCCCGGGTCGGGGCCGCGAAGGACCGGCTCGACCGGGCCGAGCGCGCATTGCGTCCGGAGCAGCGGATCGCGCTGCAGCTGCCGGATACCGATGTCCCGGCCGGGCGCACCGTGTTCGCCGGGGAGCGGATCCGCTACCGCATCGGCGACCGGGAGATCTTCGGCGGCGACGGCGCCGATCTGACCATCCGGGGGCCGGAGCGGATCGCGCTCACCGGGCCGAACGGTGCGGGCAAGTCCACCCTGCTGCGGATCGTCCACGGCGATCTCGCTCCGGACAGCGGTTCGATCACCCGCGCGGAGGGCCGGGTCGCGTATCTGTCGCAGCGACTGGACCTGCTCGACCTCGACCGCACCGTGGCCGAGAACCTCGCCGCGTTCGCCCCCGAGCTGCCCACTGCGCAGCGCCTCAACCTGCTGGCACGCTTCCTGTTCCGCGGTGCCCGGGTCGATCTTCCGGTGGGCGCGCTCTCCGGTGGCGAGCGGCTGCGCGCCACCTTGGCCTGTGTCCTGTTCGCGGAGCCGGCCCCGCAGTTGCTGCTACTGGACGAGCCGACCAACAATCTCGACCTGGTCAGCGTCGGACAGCTCGAGAGTGCGCTGGACGCCTATCGGGGAGCGTTCGTGGTGGTCAGCCACGACGAGCGATTCCTGGCCGAGATCGGGGTGCAGCGCCGATTGCGGCTGTCCGGCGGGCGGCTGCGCGAGGGCGCGGCTTCGGTCGTCGACGACTGAAGCCGGACCGCGACGCGGCCGTCCGGCTCGGACATCGCCGCCTCATGGTGGCCCTGGCCGGCCACCCACGGCCCGGGCCACCGGTGCGATCCGCGCCGAGCGGGAGCGCTATCCGGATCTGGCCCGGGCCATCTACGGCTGACCGCCGGTTCAGCGCGCGCGACCCCGCCGTCGCGTGGATTTCGCCGGTTCCGCCGGATCCTTCCCCGGCTGTGCCGGATCCGGCCCCGGCGAGTCGGCGGCCACCGGTTGCGACCGGGTTTCCCGATCCATCCGGGCGAACACCAGATGCTGCTGACCGTAGGTCCACAGGTTGTTCGCCACCCAGTACAGCAGGATCGCGATCATCAGCAGCGGCCCGCCCAGCAGCGCACCGAGCGGGAACACCCACAGCATCAACTTGTTCATGATCGCCAGTTGCGGGTTCGCGGCGGCCGCGGGATCCTGCCGGGCGATCGACGCCCGCGCGTTGAAATGAGTGGCCAGGCTCGCCACCACCATCAGCGGGATCGCCACGAGCGCGATACCGGCGACCGTGGGAACCGAACCGTGCGCCGCGAAGGACTCCAGCACGGTATCGGGACTGGCGATCGCCGCGGAGATCGGCGCACCGAATAGCCGGGCGGCGAGGAAGGACTGCACATCGGCGATATCGAAGAAATAGTTGGGGGTGGTGGCATTGGCCTCCGGGGTCATACCGAGTTTGCCGAAACCCGTTCCGGTGCGGTTGAACGATTGCAGCACGTGATAGAGGCCGAGGAACACCGGCAGCTGCACCAGGGCGGGCAGGCAGCCCATCAGCGGATTGAAACCGTGTTCCTGCTGCAACTTCTGCATCGCCGCCGCCTGGGCGGCGCGATCACCGGCATGCTCTTTGCGCAGTGCGTCCAGCTGCGGCCGCAGTTCCTGCATCCGGCGCGCGGTGCGGATCTGTTCCATCGCGGGTTTGAGCAGGAGCAGGCGGATGGTGAAAACCAGGAAAACCACGGACAACGCCCAGGCGAAGCCGCTGTCGGGGCCCAACAGAGCTCCGAAAACCGTATGCCACAACCAGAGGATCGCGGAGACGGGGTAATAGATGAAATCGAGCACGAGAGCACCTCTTCGCTGTACCGCGCGGAAGCCCGCGGCGGTGCGGGTCGGGCGCCACGCCGAGTGGGTGGCGTCGAAGGACAGGTCGACCGGTCGGCGTAACGCGAAGCGTTACGCGGTGGCCGGAACCTGTCCGGGTGCTCGGGGCAGCCGGGGGCGGCCCGGGGTGTCCGGTGCGCTCTGCCTGCGGAACGCACCGCGCAGCCGTCGTTCGTCGCGCGCGGGCCCGGTGCCGGATTCGAGCGGGCCGTGGAGCCCGTGGCACAGGCCGTGATCGGCGAGGCCGAGCAGCACGGCGACCGCGACAGCGGCTCCGACGACGGCGGTGGGACCGTCGCTCAGCAGCGAAACGGTCATGGCGAGAGCCAGCACGGCTACCCACGTGAGCTGAACGAGGTTCACCCCACGTGCGACCACCGACCAGATCCGTGCCATATCCGGCAGCATACCGAGCGGTCCCGCGGATCCGGCGGCGTCACGCCGTGGAAGTCATACCGCGATGCGTTCGAGGCTGCCCGATTCCATCGCCACCCACAGCGCACCGTCCGGGCCGACGGTCACTCCGTGCGGTTCGGCACCGGGCAGTTCCGTCTCGGTGATCGCACCACCGGTGGTGATGCGACCGAGCCGGGTGGTGGCCCATTCGGTGAACCACAGCGCACCGTCCGGACCCGTGACGATGGCGTGCGGTTTGGACTCCCGGTCCGGTAGCGGGAATTCGGTGATCGCGCCGTCGTGGCCGATCCGGCCGATCTGCCCTGCGCCTATCTCGACGAACCCGAGCGCGTCGTCGGGACCGGCGGTGATCCCTACCGGCATCGCGCCCGCGGTCGGTAGCGGGTACGCGGCGCCTGCACCGCTGCCGGGGTCGATCCGGCCTATCGCATTGCCCTGGTTGAGGGTGTACCAGAGAGCGCCGTCGGCCCCCACGGTGATCATCGACGGCATCCCCACCGCGTCGAACCGTGTCAGCCCGCCGTCCAGGGTCAACCGCCCGATCGTGTCGGACTGCAGTTCGGTGAACCAGACGGCGCCGTCGGGCCCGGCGGTGATGCCGTACGGGGATCGGGCCGGAAACCAGGTCGCATCGCCTTCCCCAGCGATGCGACCCAGCCGGTTACCGCGGAACTCGGTGAACCACATGGCTTCGCCGGGTCCCGGCACGATCACCGTCGGCTGCCCGTCGGACGGATCCGATACGAAGGTCCGGACCTCGCCGTCGCGATATCTGCCGACGGCACCCTCGGCCGCCATGGTGAACCACAGGGCGCCGTCGGAGCCGGTGGCCAGCCCGTACGGCGATCCGGAGACCCGAACCACTCTCATTCCTCCTCGTACCCCCGGCCCGATAGCGGCCCGGCCGGCTCAGGCGGCCGCCCCGGCTCGGCACTGTACCCACCGAACCGCGAGAGCGGTACGGCGTATCAGGCGGAGGAGAGCTGAGCCTGCCACATCCAGTGCAACTGTTCGAGTCGAGCCGCGATTTCGATGAACAGATCCTGGCTCACCGGGTCGGCCTTCTCGGTGGCCTCGATGCGTTCCCGCAGGCGGACGATGACGATTCCCAGGTTCTTCACGATGGCGTCGATGACATCGGTGTCCTGCTGCCAGCCATCGGGAAACGCCAGGCCACCGGCCTCTTTGGCGACGGTGGCGGCGCGGCCGTCCGGACTGACCCCGATGGCCGTCGCGCGTTCGGCGGCGGCGTCGGTGAAGTCACGGGCCGCGGTCACCAGCTCGTCCAGTGCCAGGTGGACGGAGCGGAAATTACGGCCGAGCACGTTCCAGTGGGCCTGTTTGGCGATCTACGACAGATCGATGAGGTCGATGACCGTGGCACGCAGCGCCTCGCCGGTGATGTGT
>JABFXT010000873.1 GCA_013361595.1 Nocardia sp.
GCTCGCCAGGTCGGCAACGGGGCGGATCATCGTGCGGATCTCGTCCGGGTCCGCCGCCTCCGCCAGCTCGATCACCAGTCGCCCGAGTATCTCCTCGACGTGTGCGGACACCACGCCGGACCCGTCGGCGACCAGCCGGGCGAGCTCCGCCGGACCCCCCACGCCGTTCGCCCCGAGCGAGGTCCGGTCGAGATCGAAGTGCAGCCGGCGTCCGGACGCCCACGCCGGCTCGACACCCGCCTCGTCCGCGCTCCCGCGCGGTGGACCGCCGAGTACGACGCGGGCCCACGAGCGCCGGCGCCACGAGCGCGGTAGCGGATCCGATACGGATGGTCGACGCCATCGTCCCTGCCGCGAGCCGCGCCAACCCACCGAGATCGATACCCCGCATGCGCTCAGGCTTCCCGAGTGATCGGTCGATGCATTCGGTGGAGTGTAGGCGGGGATGAGGCCGGTCCAGGATGCGCGCGCCGCACGTTGCGGTATCGGGACCCAACTGTGCGCACCACGCGCGGATCACCGATCAGCGCCGACTGTTCTCGTCCCCCGTCGCCACCGGCGAACCGGCCCGATCGGTGATGTGGTCGAAGTGGACGAGCAGGTGCCGGGGACCGGACCGGATACGGCCACCGGCGCGGGAGTCGGCGCCGGCGAGACCGAAGCGCCCCGCGCGGACAATGGCCGGCGCCTTGTAGGCGCTGTACGTGACTCCTATCCTTACCGGTAGAGGGGGTGACCCCGCGGAGTAGAGATGATCTACGACAATCTGCTCACGCTGACCGCGAAAGCACCGATCACCAGCGGCTTGCGGCAGGGCGATACGTTCACGCCCTACGCCGCGCTGGTCGAGCGGATCGGCCGACTCGCCGCCGGCTTCATGGAACGCGGCATCGAGAACGGTGCCCCGGTCGCGCTGCTGATTCCGAACTCGCCCGATCTCTTCGTCACCGCCCATGCGCTCTTCGCCGTCGGCGCCGTCGCGATGCCGCTGAGCGAGACAGCCACGCGATCCGAGCGCGCCACGCTCGCGCGCCGGACCGGACCCGCGGCCGTCGTCTCGACTCCCGCCCTCGCCACCGCCGCCGAACTGCTGATCGCCGACGTGGCCCCCGGTCTGCCCTTGTTCCTGACCGATGCCCTGCCCGAAGGGAGCGCCACCGCTCGGCTGCCGGAACTGCCGGGCGCGACTCCGGCGCTCTACCTCTTCTCGTCCGGTTCGACCGGCTCGCCCAAGGTGGTGCCGCATACGCATGCCGAACTCCTCGCCGACAGTGGAAGAGCCAGCGCCGCCTGGGATCTGCAGCCCGACGATATCGTCCTCGATATGCTGCCGGGCAACTTCGCGATGGGCTTCCTGCTCGGCGCTACGCAGGCCGTCGCCCGCGGAGCGACGACGCTCTACTGGAGCGATCCCATGCCGCTGGCGCTCTCGCGCGGGAAGCTGCTCGACACCATGGTCGGCGAGCATGTCACCTTCATGGGTGCCGTTCCGGCGATGTACGAAATCATCGCCGGGCAGGGCGGCGGTTCCGATCTCGGGCTGCGCCTGGCCTTCTCGGGCGGCGCCGCCCTGAAGCGCCCGGTCTTCGAAGCGGTTCGCCGACGCCTCGGTATCACGCTCCGCCAGGATTACGGATCCACCGAGGCGGGCATGTTCTCGCACAACGACTGCCCCGATCCGGATTCGAGCTGGGATTCGGTGGGCAGGCCGGCGGGCGACGCCCGGGTCCGCATCGCCGCGTTCGACACCGGCTTCGGCCCATCCGTCGGCGAGATGGAAATACGATCGTCTTCGCTCATGCGGGGTTATCTCGACGATGCCGTGGCCGATGCCCGGGCCTTCGACGAGGGCTGGTTCCGGACCGGCGATCTCGCCTCGCTCGACGAGGAAGGCCGCATCTTCCTCCGCGGCCGCAGCAAACTGCTGATCGAGGTATCCGGCTACAAGATCGACCCGGTCGAGGTGGAGGAGACGCTCATGAGTTCGCCCGCCGTCGCCGAAGCCGCCGTGGCGGGTCTACCGGACCCGCGCATCGGCAATCGGCTGATCGCGTTCGTCGTCAAAGAGGCGGAGATATCGGCCGATGCGCTGATCCGCTTCGCCCGGGAGCGGCTCTCGGTGCAGAAGGTGCCCGCCGAGATCACATTTGTCGACGCACTACCGCGCAGCCCGGCCGGCAAGGTACTGCGCGCGCGGTTGGTAGAGCCTCAGGCAGGCTGAGCCGCTCGCTGCGAGACATAGGCCGCTATTCCCGCAGGCGATTCGAACAGTTCCGCGCGGATATCCGTATCGGGAATGCTGATCTCGAATCTCTCCTCGAGAAACTGCACCAGTTTCACCAGACTGATGGAGTCCAGCACCCCGGCCTCGAGCAACGGGGTATCGCGATGGACCGGCAATCCGCCCATTTCTGCGACCATTGCGGAGATATACTCGATTATCGGTTGTTCGATATCTTTCATCGGCTACGCCCCTTGTGCGGTCGGCATACCAGCCAATTTAATCGCGATCTCGAATCCCGAAAAGATGGGAGGGCGGCTTGGGTGAAACACGCCCGCTGGGCGACAAGGAACAACTGCTCAACCATTTGCACGCCCGGGGCGGTCTGATCGCCGCACAGGTGTTGCACATACGCGGCCGCCTCGATCCCGCGCTGGTGGAGCGCGCACTAGCCTGGCTGCAGACCCAGCACCCGATCCTGCGGACCCATATCCGCTACGGCGGGATCATCTGGCACCGCATGCCCCCGTTCGCCCATCGTCGGCCGTGGTTCGACACCGAGGGCACCACGGCGATCCCGTTCGAGGTGCTCGACGACACCGATCCCGACGCCTGGCAAAAGGTTCTCGCCTCCGGTATCCACACACCCATTCGGAAGGGCGACCATCCGCGCGTGCGGATAACGCTGGTGCGGCAGTCGCCGGACGCCGTCCGCAATCACATCGTCATCTGCGCCGACCACGCGACGCTCGACGCCCGATCCGCCAACATATTCGTTCGCGAACTTCTCGAATTCCTCGCCGATCCGGCTACCACCCAGCAGAAACCGCCGGTCCGCACCGGCCTGCCCCCGCCGATCGAGGCCGGCCCGCCCCATCGCGCTCGGACCGGCGGGAAGACCACCTATACGCCGGCCATCCGGCTGCCCGCGCAGCATGTCCCCGACCCGAAGAAGGAGACGCGGGTACTGACGCGTCACCTCGAACCAGCAACGACGGCAACACTGGAGGGCGCCGTCAAAGCCAACCGGACGACGCTGCACGGTGCGGTGACGGCGGCATTCCTGCTCGCCGTGCGCGCGCGGTACCGGCTCGACGCCATGACCGTCCTGACCACCGTCGACCTCCGCCGCCTCAGCGGCCTCGCGCTGCCGCCGGACACCTACGGCTGCTACGTCGACATTCTGCGGACCGAGCACCCGATCACCGACGACTTCTGGGCCACCGCCCGTGACGCTTCGTTCAAGCTGATCGCCGCGCTGGCCAAGGACCACGAGGCCGCATCGATCATGAAGTTTCCCGGCTGGGAGGTGTATCGGCACGAAGCCCGCCCGACGATCCGGCACCACCGGCGTATCGACGGACTCGCTGTCACCACCGTGGCCGAGTCCGGCCTCCGGGCCGACTACGGCGCCTATACGCTCGAGGATGTCACCCGGATCGTTTCGCTCGACCTGCTCGGTCCGTCACTGTTCGTGATCGCCATTCGGCAACTCGGTGGCCTCGACCTCAGCGTCGGGTACGCGGCGAACGCGATGAGCGACGACGAGGCCCGGTGGCTCACCGACAACGCAGTGGCCCGGCTCGGAAGTGCCCGATGAGAGCACCGCGCCGCCCGTGCGGCGGCAGGGCCGGCGCTAGCCGGCGTCGAGTTCGGCGGGCATAGAGCGGTAGGCGTGCAGGTTCACGAGGTGACGCGGGATCGGCGGCCCGGCCAGACGCAGGTGCGGATACCGCTCGAAGAGCGTCCGCAGCGCGATGACGCCTTCCATACGGGCGAGCCGGAATCCCAGACAGCCGTGTATCCCGGCGCTGAACGCGAGGTGATCCGCGGCATTGGTTCTGGTCACGTCGAACTGTTCGGGATCGGGGAACACGCCGGGATCGTAGTTCGCGCCCGCCAAGGACAGCAGAACCAGGGAATTCCGTTCGATGTGCTGATCGAGCACGTCGACATCGCGGTTGGCGATGCGGCCGGTCATCCGGACAGGACAGTCGTAGCGCAGGATTTCCTCGATCGCGCCCGGCCACAGCTCCGGCTCCGCCGTCAGCAGCGACAGCTGATCCGGATGACTCGTCAGCAGTGCGATTCCGTTGCCCAGCATATTCACCGTTGTCAGGAATCCGGCGTCCAGCAGCAGGGCCGCGTTCGCCATCTGCTCGCGGCGGTCGAGCTCGCCGCTGGTCACCAGCACAGTGAGCAGGTCATCGGCCGGTTCGGCGGTGAGCTCGTCGATACGCCGGTCGAAGTACTGTTTTACCTCGGCCAGCTCGTCGACAGCGTGCCGATACGTGGCCCAGGGCAGGGCCCGGTCGACCAGCGGCGCACTGTTGAAACCCCACTTCAGCATGGTCGGTTGCATATCGGCGGGGAATCCGAGAATCTCGGCGATGATCGCGACGGGTACCTGTGCGGCGAAGTCGTCGATCAGGTCCGGTCGTGGCTTCGATTCCAGGCGTTCGAGCAGTTCGTCGGTCACTTCGACGGCCCGTTGCTCCAATCTGCGGATCGCTTCCGGGCTGAACGCATGCCCCACCAGACGTCGGTACCGGGTATGTTCCGGCGGATCGGTCGCCAGCATCGAAGGCGGTTCGGTGAGGTCGGGAAGTCCCTGATCCGTTTCGGCCAATATCCAGCGGACCGGCTTCGGAATGACGGGATGGTCGGGTGTGAGCACGCCGAAGCGTTTGTCTCGCAGGATGAGACGGCACAGTTCGTAGTCCGCGGTGACATACGCTCCCGATAGTTTCGGCAGACGGCCCCGCCGCCGGATCTCCTCGATGAACGGGGACGCGCCGAGCAAACGATCCTCGCCGAAGACGATCTGCGCGAGCGGGTCTCCCCGACTCGCCGCCCACCGCAGATAGAACCGGGACAGGCCGTGCAGGAGCAGCCAGCGGATCCACGTGCGAATCAGCATCGTCGCCTCCTTTCCCACCCTCCAACCATGATAGTTACCCGCTATAAAGACGCGGCGCCGTCGGTGCGCCCCGATCACCGGCTGTTTCGCCTGAGCACCCGCGATCGCCGGAGCTTCGTCAGTACTCGGACAGGAAGCCCAGATCGATGGTTGGTACCGCTCCGGTATGAAGTGGAGCAGTAGCGTGGTCCCGGTTACCCGAGCGGCGCTGGAATCAGGACTGTCCAGATCTGCCCCGGCGCGAAGGGGAGGGCTGAACCGGTGGGGGTTGTATAAGTTGTGCCTGCCTGTGGGGAGGGCCGGGACCACACAGCCGGAAACGCTCGACCGTCGCGAAGTACGAGTGCCTCACCGCTACCGGTCGTCTGGGCCAGGGGTGAAACGCTGCCCGCGACATCGCTGACGGCCGAGTCCCGCACCTGCACACTCTGCAGCACGACCGTACTCGCCATGAGCTGTCCGGTATCGGCAACGGTGTAAGCAGCACCGTCCATGGACACCAGCCACCGCTGTTGTCCGGGTGACCAGTCGAAACCGACTACCGCGCCCGGATACCGCGCTTCCTGATACTGCGTGGGCGTGCCACCTGCGGGCGCAGGGCCGAAATGCAGCTGCGAAGCCGACGGCCATCCGCCGCCTGCGGGCAACTGATCCGAGTGGACGAACAGGTTGTGCGGAGCTTCGCGACTGTAGTCGCGGTAGTACGCTGCGGGCTGCCGCTCGGCCGAGGCGTTCTGCAGCGACGAGCTGTCGACGGAGGCAACCAGCTCAGGTGCGGCACCAGAGGATGCCAATGTCGGGTTGCCGAACTGGTCCAGCAGCGTCAGATCCGTTTCCCGCGCGCTTCGGACAGGTCCGATCACCGGGGGCTTGTCGGTCGAGAACACGGCAGCCAACCGGCTCAAACCACCCTCGACCGGCTCGACATAGACCATATCGGCGGCTCCGAGCCCTACCGGTGGCCGTGCCTGCGGACTGTTGTCAATCTTCGCGACCAGCACGGGCACCCCTACCCGGGAGGGTGTGGCCGGGCCAGGTGGAGCGCTCTCGGGTCGGGTGCCGCTACTGCAGGCGAATACAGCGCACATCCCCAGTGTCGTCAGGAACGCGGCAATCCACACCCACCATCGCTGTTGCATAGGGTCAACCTCTGGAGCACCCGATTCTACGCCGCCTTCGACCAGGGCAGGAGTGGGCGAGCAGGCGGCTGGACCGACCTGCGTGACGGCGGTGTCGAAATCCTCCAGGCCCTCGAAGGTATGGCCGCCGAACTCGGAGTGCAGGCCGGCACCTACGAAACCACCGACGACAACACCTCCCAGCAGTTCCCGAGCCTCAACCTGTGAACAATCCCGAATTCACCGTCGACCTCGAACGCCTCGACCAACTCGTCGCTCGCCTGTCGAACCTGGCCGGCCACCTGATCGAACAACTCGATCTCATCGACGACAAGGTCGCCACCCTCGACGGAGCCTGGGAAACCCTGGCCGCGAACGCCTACCGCGACGCCCATCAACTCTGGGCCGTGGGCGCCCGCGAATTCGGCGCCGGACTGGCCGACATCAGCGACGCGGCTCGCGCCGCCCACGACCGATACACCCGCGCGATCGAGCTGAACCGCACCATGTTCGGAAACAGATGACCCCCACCACCGTATATGTCAACTGGCAGACCTACTATGACGCCGCCAAGAAATGCCACGACCTCGCCGCGCAACTCCGCACCGCCGACAAACCTGTCCACGACGCGATCAAAGGACACTGCTCCGGTATGGCCGGCGACGCCCCCGGCTGCAAACAATGGGGCGCAACCTACGACGAACGCGCCCGCACCGTCCTGCAAACCTGCACCAACCTCGCCGACGCACTGACCAACTTCGGCTACCTCCTCTACGCCACCGGCTACAACCACGGCGTCGCCAACAAAAGCAACCCCGACCGGCCTCAGCTCGCCGACGTCACCGTCCACTCCGTGCAGATCCCCAGCTCGATCGCCGACAACGGCAACGGACTGGGCCACGAGGGCGGAGCCCCGGAATTCTTCGACAGT
>JABFXT010000352.1 GCA_013361595.1 Nocardia sp.
GACGCGGATCTGCTCGCCGAACTGGATATCGTCGTCGCCAGCGTGCATTCGCGGTTGCGCGACGACGCCGACACCATGACCCGGCGGATGGTGTACGCCGTGGCGAACCCGAATGTCGATGTGCTCGGCCACTGCACCGGGCGGCTCGTCGAGGGTGGGCGCGGCACCCGGCCGGAATCGGAATTCGACGCGCGGATCGTTTTCGAGGCCTGCCGCCGCTTCGGCACCGCGGTCGAGATCAACTCTCGGCCCGAGCGCCGGGATCCGCCGTCGCGGCTGATCCGGCTCGCGCTCGAGATGGGCTGTGAGTTCTCGATCGATACCGACGCGCACGCGCCCGGGCAGCTGGACTGGCAGGGGTACGGATGCGTTCGCGCGGTGGCCGCCGAGGTGCCACCGGAACGGATCGTCAACACCCGTCCGATGGCCGAACTGCTGGAGTGGACGCGTACCCCGGGCGGATGACCGGCGGCGCGGTCTGTCGGTGGGCCCGTCCATAATGCCCGATATGCGGGAACTCTCACTGCGCGAGCTGAACCGGACGCTGTTGGTGCGTCAGCATCTCGCGGCCCGGACCGAGCAGACACCCCACGAGGTCATCCGGCAGTTGGTGGCGGTGCAGGGTCAGGAACCGAATTGGCCGTATATCGGACTGTGGACGCGGCTGTCCCGGTTCGAGCACGGTGATCTCGCGGCGCTGCTGCACGACCGGGAACTGGTCCGCTCCACGACTCTCCGGCGCACGGTGCATCTCAGTACCGCGGCGGATTTCCGCTGGCTGCGTCCGACCGTGCAGTCGTATGTGGCGGGCGCGCTGAACACCGCCTATTACCGTGACGAGATCGCCGGGCTCGAACTGTCCGCGCTGGCCACCGCCGGCCGCGAACTGGTATCGGGCCGGTGGATGTCGCGGCGTGAGCTGGGTCTGCTGCTGGCCGACCGGTTTCCGCAGCGGCATACCCGGCGGCTCGCCGAAACAGTCGAGGTGCTGGTGCCGATGGCGCACGGTGCCGAAACCGGTGAATGGGGCCGCTGGCGCAACCGGTCGGTGACCGTCGGCCCGGCCGAGGAATGGATCGGGGCGGCGCTGGGTGAGCCGGACCCCGCCACGCTGATCCTGCGCTATCTGGCGGTTTTCGGGCCGGCGACCGTCGCCGATGTCCAAGCGTGGTCGGGGCTGTCCCGGCTCGCCGAGGTGGTCGCGACTCTGCGGCCGCGGTTACGGACGCTGCGCGGTCCCGGCGGAGTCGAACTCTTCGATATACCGGACGCCCCACTGGCCGATGCCGATCTCGCGGTGCCCGTGCGGTTCCTGCCCGCGTTCGACAACGCGCTGCTGGGCTACAAGGATCGTCGCCGCGTCATCGCCGAGGACGATCGCCGCCGCATCGCGGCCGAGGGCTCGGCCGGCGTCCCGGTATATCTGGTCGACGGTTTCGCGCACGGCAGGTGGTCGCTGGACGGACCGGATATCCGTATCCGGCCGTGGTATCCGCTGCGACCGGATACCCACGCCGAACTCGCGGCCGAGGCGCGTCGGCTGCTCGATTTCACCGGTGCCGGTGCCGGCGGAGGACTGGTCGTCGAATGAGACGATGAGCCGCGCCGCCACCGGTGACCGGGTGGTGAACGTCGGCCGAACAGTTCCCGTGTCCCGCCGGTTTCGCGGTGCGGTATCCAAAGATGGTGTGAGTTCTTTCGATTCGGGGGATTGGTGACCACTGGTGAGCGAACTGCTGCTCGATCTCGTTCTCCCGCTGGCGGGTATCGCGATACCGGTGGGTGCGTTCGTGTGGGAGTTCGTCTTCGTCGGCCGGAAACGGCTCGGCTGGCGGGTGCAGATGGACACGCCGGTCACCGGCGAAGCCGAGTCCGGGCACGTGGGCGCGCTGCGGCAGCTCCGGCAGACCGTCGAGGGAACCGAACGCAACCTCCAGGACCTGTCGGTGGTGCTCGTGCGGATCGAGAACAACGGTGCCACCACCATCGATGCCGCCGACTATGTGACCGCGCAGCACAATCGAGCCGGTCTGCATCTACAGTTCCCGGGCCGCAAGGTGATCGGAATGGCGGTCACCGAACTGAGCAATCAGGGGCTGGCCGTCTGTTTCGAACCGGATTCGGGGTTCGGGCATCGGCAACTCGACCACGGCGACGGCGTGATCGATCTGCCCAAGGTCCCGCTGAATCGCAACGACCACTACAAGATCCTCGCCGCCCTGGAACGCACAACCGGGACCGATCCGTATCCCGAACCGGTCATGCAGGGTGTGGTGACCGGCGGTGGGATCGCCAAAACGAAAGGCCGGACCGGGGTTTCGCTGCTGATGGTGGCGCTCACCGGATTCCTCGTCCTGGTCATCGCGACGATGACGGTGCTGGATATCGCCGAGCCCGAACCCGCGCCCCTGGGCTGCGCGACCGGTGAACTCACCGTCGTGGGTTCCACCGCGTTCGAACCCGTGATCCGCGCGGCGGCCCGGCTCTACGAGCAGACCTGTCCCGGCGCCCGGTTCGCTTTCGGTTTCGAAGGCAGTGAGCGCGGTATGGCCCGGCTCGAGGACGAAGCCGGCGGGGGTGGCCGCCTGCTGGCGATCGGTGACGCACCCAAGGGAGCGGACTATCCGGCTCTGGTGCAGCGGCCGCTGGCGGTATCACTGTTCTCGGTCGTGGTGCATCCGGGCACCGGGGTGCGGGATCTGACGGCCGGGCAGATCCGCGATCTGTTCCAGGGGCGGGTGTCGAACTGGCGGGAGGTCGGCGGGGCCGATCAACCGGTGCGGATCGTCAACCGCTACCCCGGCTCTGGCTCCCGCTGGACCTTCGAAACCCGCCTGCTCGATTCCACGCAACCGCCGGAACCCGGGCTGACCTGCCGCGAACTGCGCCGGGACGCGGCACCCGGACGCTGCCAGACGCTCTACACCGACGATATGCTCGCCGAGGTCGCCGCCACCGCCGGTGCGATCGGCTACAGCGAATCCGCCGATGCCGCCGATGCCCCCGGGGTGGTCGGGGTGCTGATCGACGGCCGGCCCGCCACCCGGGTGGAGGTGGCCGAGCACGGTTATCCGTTCTGGGGGGTGGAGTACGCGTTCGGTCACGGTGATTTCGCGCCGGGTTCGCTGGGGGCCGGTTTCCTGCGGTTCCTGCTGGGTGAGGCCGGTCAGGACGTCATCCGGTCCTACGGCAACCTGCCGTGCGCCGAACTCGCGGACCCGGCACTGTGCCGGCCCCGCAGCTGACGCCGCTGTCACAGCTGACGCCGCTGCCGCGGCTCACGACCGAGGTGCTGCCGCGGCTTTCGCACCGGCGTCGCTGCCGCGGCTCGCCTACCGCTGCCGCTGTCGCGGCGGCGCGCGAACGTACCGGCGCCGGCCGGTCGAGGACGGGTGCCCGGCGCCACGAGCGCGGATGGCAGGATCGCGACCAGGGGGGATGACAGCACGACGGCACCTGCTACGACAGCGGGCGGTCCGGCCACCGCGGCGGAAGCCGGGCCGACCACCCTGTGGGTGGAGCGTACGGGGACGCGCCGCTACACCGGTCACAGTTCGCGCGGCGCCGAGGTGCTGGTCGGTTCCGACGGCGTGCCGGGCGTGTTCACCCCCGGGGAACTGCTGAAGATCGCGCTGGCGGCCTGTTCGGGGATGAGTTCGGACCTCCCGCTGTCGCGGCGGCTCGGCGACGACTACGACGCCACCATCCGGGTCTCCGGTGCCGCGGACCGGGAGAACGAGGTGTACCCGCAACTCGACGAGGTCTTCGAGCTCGATATGAGCGAACTGGATCCGGCGGCCCGGGACAGGCTGCTGGTGACCGTGCAGCGGGCCATCGACAAGGTCTGCACGGTCGGCCGGACGCTGAAGGCCGGCTGCAAAGTGACCCTGTCGTTCGATATCGATACGGTCGACTGACCGTGGCGGCGGTGGACGGAACCGGCCCGGTCCGGCTGAGCGCCTGGGTACACGGGTATGTGCAGGGTGTGGGTTTCCGGTGGTGGACACGGGCGCGGGCGTTGGAGCTGGGGCTCACCGGGCATGCCACCAATGCCGCCGACGGCCGGGTGCACGTGGTGGCCGAGGGGCCGCGGTCGGCGGCCGAACGGCTGCTGGCGCTGCTGCGTTCGGGGGATACGCCGGGCCGGGTGGATCTGGTGGTGGAGTCCTGGGAGCCCGCACGGGGCGGGCTGCGGGGTTTCGCCGAGCGATAGGTACGCCGCGCGCCGACCGGGTGCCGCGAAAGCCTTGACATTACACAGTGGAAGGTACACGCTGGTGGGTATTCCATTGTGGATTGTGGTCTGACCTGTAAGGGGAGCGGTAATGGAGATCACTAAGGGCACCCGGGCCTCGGACGCCGAACGCGACCGGATCGTGCGCGACCTGAGCCGGCATCTCGGTGACGGCCGGATCGACCTCACCGAATACGACCAGCGAGTCGCGCAGGTGTACCGGACCACGACCCGCGAGGAACTCTCCGATGTACTCGCCGACCTGCCCGCCCCGGCGCCGGTACGGTCGGCGCAACCGCGTTCACGCTTCCCGATCTGGCAGCGGATCGAAGCGAGCGCGTGGCTCACCGTCAGTGTGCTGGTCCTGGTCATCTGGGCCGCCATCTCGCTGGGTGTCGGTGAGTTCACCTACTTCTGGCCGGTGTGGGTCATCGGTCCGTGGGGCGCGGTGCTGGCAGTACGGGCGGCAACCGGTATCGAAGGCGGCCACCGCCATCGCCGGAAGATATAACGCCCGGTAGCCTCGGTGACGTCCGGCCGGTGCGCATGCCCGGCCGCGGTGGCCGGTGTACCCGGCAATCGATCGGCCACGGCCGGTGCGCCGGAGGGTGACCCGGTGCCACGGGCCGATAGCATGGCTGATCGGCCTGGGTGAGGCGGACAAGTCACGGAGGCGGAAAGGGTCGTCGGCGTTGCACCTGAAAAGCTTGACGTTGAAAGGGTTCAAATCCTTCGCGTCCGCGACGACCCTGCGGTTCGAACCCGGCATCACCTGTGTCGTGGGGCCGAACGGATCCGGTAAATCCAATGTCGTCGACGCGCTCACCTGGGTGATGGGGGAGCAGGGGGCCAAAGCGCTACGCGGCGGCAAGATGCAGGACGTCATCTTCGCCGGTACCTCCGGCCGGGCGCCGCTGGGCCGGGCCGAGGTCACGCTGACCATCGACAATTCCGACGGCGCGTTGCCCATCGACTACGCCGAGGTCTCGATCACCCGCCGGATGTTCCGCGACGGCGCCGGCGAATACGAGATCAACGGCAACACCTGCCGGTTGATGGATGTGCAGGAACTGCTCAGCGATTCCGGTATCGGCCGGGAGATGCACGTCATCGTCGGCCAGGGTCAGCTCTCGGCCATTCTCGAATCGCGTCCCGAGGACCGGCGCGCCTTCATCGAAGAAGCCGCCGGGGTGCTCAAACACCGCAAGCGCAAGGAAAAAGCCGTTCGCAAACTCGATGCGATGCAGGCCAACCTGGCCCGGCTCACCGACCTCACCACCGAACTCCGCCGCCAGCTCAAGCCGCTGGGCCGGCAGGCCGAGGTGGCACGCCGGGCGCAGACAGTGCAGGCGGATCTGCGCGACGCCCGGTTGCGGCTGGCCGCCGACGATCTGGTCACCCGGCGCACCGAGCTGGCGAGCCAGCAGAGCAAAGAGGCGTACGCGCGAGAACAGCAGATCACCGTGCAGAGCGAACTCGACGCCGCCAATGCCGCGCTCGCCCAGCAGGAATACCAGCTCTCGCAGCTCACGCCCGGTGCCGAGGCGGCGGGGCAGCTGTGGTTCCAGCTGTCCGCGCTGTCCGAACGGGTCAACGCGACGATCCGGATCGCCGGTGACCGTGCCCGGCACCTGGATACCTCCGCCCCGGCGAACACCGGCCGCGACCCCGATCAACTCGAAGCCGAAGCCGATCGGGTGGAGGCCGAGGAAGCCGAACTGCGCGAAGCCGTCGAGATGGCCACCGAAACGCTGGAGGCGGCGCGGGACGGTCTGGCCGATCGCGAACACGCGGCCAAGGCCGCCGAACAGGCGCATCTGGCCGCGGTGCGCGCCATCGCCGACCGGCGCGAAGGGCTGGTCCGGTTGTCCGGGCAGGTCGATAATCTGCGCACGCGCGCCCAATCGATGGACGCCGAGATCGTGCGGTTGTCCACCGCGATCGCGGAGGCCCGGGCCCGGGGGACCGCCGCGCGGACCGAATTCGACACGGTCCAGGACGAACTGGCCGAACTGGACGCCGGGGAAGCCGGACTCGACGCCCAGCACGAACATGCCGTGGAAGCCCTCGAACTGGCCGACACCCGGGTCACCGAACTGCGCGCCGAGGACCGGGAGGCCGGTCGGCTGGTGGCCTCGCTGACCGCCCGGATCGAAGCGCTCGGGATGAACCTGGCCAGCCGCGACGGCGCGGCCTGGCTCACCGAGAACCATCCGGCCGGACTGCTGGGTCCGCTGTCCGGACAACTGCGTGTGCACAACGGTTTCGAATCCGCGGTGGCCGCGGTGCTCGGCCCGGTGGCCGAGGCCGTGGTGGCCGATACCGGTGAGACGGCCCTCAGTGCTCTGCGGGCGCTCGGGAAGGCCGACGGTGGCCGGGCCGCGCTGGTATACGAGGGATCGGGGCAGGAGCAGCCCGAGACCGATCGGGAGCTGCCCGGATCCGCCCGGTGGTTGCTCGATGTGCTGGACTGCCCCGGGCCGGTCCGCGCCGCGGTGGTGGCGCTGACCGATCGCGTCGCGGTGGTCGACGATCTGGATACGGCGTCCACGCTGCTCGGCGAACGGCCGGAACTGCGGGTCGTCACCCGCGACGGTGATCTGGCCGGGACCGGATGGCTGGTCGGCGGTTCGGACCGGTCGCCGAGCCGGTTGGAGATCCAGGCCGGTATCGACGCCGCCGAGGCCGAGCTGGTCGCCGCCCGCCGCAGGGCCGAGGGACTGGAAGCGAGTCTGGCCGGGGCGCTGGAGGAACAGACCGACCGGAAAGAAGCCGTCGACCACACGCTGCTCTCCCTGCACGAATCCGATCAAGCCCTCAACGCGGTCTACGAACGACTCGGCCGACTGGGCTCGGCGGTCCGGGCGGCCGACACCGAATCGGAGCGGTTGACCGGCCAGCGCGCCGATGCCGAGAGCGCGCACGAGAAAGCGGTCACCGAACTGGCCGAGCTC
>JABFXT010000553.1 GCA_013361595.1 Nocardia sp.
CGCCGGTCTCGGTTCCGCGGGCGCCGGGGTGCTCAACACCGGTTCGGCGGGGGTGGGCTCGGCTGCTGTCGGCTCGGCCGCCGTCGGTTCCGCCGCGGTCGGTTCGGCTGCGGTCGGATCCGCGGCAGTGGGTTCGGCCGGTGTGGGTTCGGCGGTTCCGCTACTGGCACTGTTGTTTCCGGTTCCGGCGGCGCCTCCACCGCCGGTCGGCCCGCCGCTCGCGCTGCCCGCACCGGGCGGTACCGGTGGCCCGTCCGCACCGGATGTGGCTGTCGCGGTCCTCGCTTCCCCCGCCGCCCCGCCGGTCGCCGCCGCACCCGCTCCGGGGGACGCTCCCTCGATCGCCGCCGCACCGCCGAACCATGCGGTGCGGCCGACGAATGCCGAAGGTCTGCTGCCCGAACCCAAGGTGTTGTCGGTGATCGGGGGGTTGATCGCGCTGGCCATCGCCGGGACCGGTTCGGCCGTGGTGAGTTACCAGAGTGCCGCCCAGGCGCAGGCACGGGTCGATGCCGCGCGCGCCCAATTCTTCGGAACGGGTGCGTGATCGCGATGACACAGAGCCGGACACAGAGCGCTCGTGCCTATCGCCGGGTGGCGGCGGCGGTCGACGCGGTATGCGCGGTCGCGGCGGACGCGGATGCCACCACCCTCGAACAAGTGGTGGACGCGGTGGCCGCCGAACGCGGCCGGCCGATCGAGATCGCGGATGCCGATCTCGGCCCCGGGGTCTGCGGACAGCGCCGTTACTACCCGGCCAAGGACATCATCGTGCTGGCCAGTGCGCTGCCGAGCCGCGACCACACGCTGGCCCACGAACTGGGGCATATCGTCTTCGATCACGAAGGCGCTCCGGCCACCGAGGTGACCCTCGAGGTCAGCGACGAACTCATCGCCTACATGCTGAGTCAGCGCGCTCATCAGACCGCACTCGAGGACGGTGCGGACGATCAGTCGGAATGGGAGGCCGAAACTTTCGCCGCCATGCTGATGACGCGGCTGCGCGTATTCAACAGCCGGGGCGCTGGCGTCTCGGTCCTTCGATTCGATGAGGCTCTGGGATGACGTTCTGGTTGACCGCCCTGATCGTCTGGGTCGCCGCGGGTGCGCGGGTGGGACGAGTGCTCGTGAAGCCGGCGACCACCGCGCGGGTGGCGATCGTGGTGGCCGTATCGGCTGTCGCGCTGGCCTGCACCGTCGCGGTTCCCGATGTGGCGCTCGCCATCGACAATTTGCTGCCCGGCGGGTTGCCGCCGGGCCGGCTGTCGGAGGGGCTGGTGGTCGCGGCATGGCTGCTCTTCACCACCGCGACCTCGGTGGTCGCTTCGGCGGCCTGGCCTGTGGTCTCGCGCCGTAATCTGCGCCAGATCGCCGGGGGGATATACGGAACCGGGTTGTTCGCCGCGGCCGCCACGGCGAGCACCTCGTTCGCCGCGGGCTGGGTGGTGACCGCGCTGGCCGGGATATTCGTCGTGGTCACCGGTCTGCGCAATCTGAGCTGGACCGCGCTCGGCCGTGGGATCGCCGTCTATGTCACCGGCACTGTGCTGGTGGTCGTGCTCGCTGTCGGTGCGCTGGTCCGCAGTGCCACCGGTGCCGCTCGATCCGCTCCGGGTGAGCCCGGCTGGGCCTGGCCGTTCTGGCAGATCGCCGCGTTGCTCATCGCTTTCGGTGCGGTGTGGATCGTGGTCGAGATGTGGGTGCGTGCCCGGTTGCTGCTGCGCCGCGTGCGGACCTTGCACAAGGTGCTGGTCGAACGTTTCCCGGAGGTCGTCCAGGAGGAGACCGGCACCGCGACCCAGCTCAAGGCCTCCGACCGGGTCGCCCAGATCATGGATGCCCTCTATCTGCAGTCCGGTGGCGGGGTCGAGATCGCCACTGCCGGAGAACCTCCCGCCGGGGTGGCCGAGCGCGCCGGGCGGGTGGCGCAGTGGACACGGCATCCACTCGGTCCGGCCGTGGTGGATTCGCGATGGATAGCGCCGCCCGAGGGCATCAGCCCGCGTGGCTGGGTGCAGGCGATCGCTGCCGCCTTCGAAGCACAGCCGGAAACCTCTGAGCGTGCCGGGGTCGCGATTCACTAGTTGCCGGGGGTATGCGGTATACGCGTTACGTCACTGTGATTATGGTCGGTGAAGGCTTCGAAATCGTGCCGAGCGGTCGGTCCGGATTCTTCCGTGCCGCAGATGTTCAGGCATACCGATAGCTCCACCGAAGAAGTCTTGCCATCCATGGGAACTCGGTGCATGGATTTCTAGTGCACAGCTGTGAGCGCGGTGCGACCCCGCTCGGGGATCGCACCGCGCTCACAGTGACTGCTATTCGGTGCCGTCCGGAGGAATTTCGGGCAAGCCCTCGCTTGCTCGCAGTTTCTCCGCCATGGAGGTGAGCAGATTCTGCGACTCCTCCGACAGGTCGAACGCCCGGCTGGACAGCCGGCGCAGACCGTAACCCTGTAGCTGCGATAGGAGTTCCAGATCATGGTCGATCTTCGCGGCGTAGATGTCGTTGAAGAAGTAGTCGGGCTTCACCTTGAAGAACTTCGCCAGCGCCGCGACCGTCTCATCGGAAGGATTTGTGCGCTGGCCCGACCGTAACTGCGACAGATACGGTTTGGAGATCGGATGACCGGATGCCGTCAGTGCTGCCGCTACCTCTGCATTGGTATGCGGCTTTCGCCCTGGGGGATGCACGGTTTCGAACAGCTTGTTCAGCCGCGCCGCGAAATCAGCCATTGTGAGCCGCCCAATTCCCTTCACTGTACTAACAGTCGTTATCTCGGATACCTATCATTGATATTAGCGGCTCAGTAACTGAAAACCTACGCCTGAATCAGGATTTCCTTGAAGCTTCCAGGCACGTATCAGGGGAAGTGGACCGTGGTACCGCGTTTGCGGGTTGCCCGCACCGGACTTGTGGACCTCTGATACGGCCAGGTAGCCGCCCGTCGCGGGGGTCTTCCCGGATGGGCGGTGAGTAGCCTCTGGATAGCTGGTATCCCTTCCATAGCCGTGCCATATCCATTGTGTGGCGTACGACACGTCTGCCCGAAGTTGAGATGAACGTTCAACCTACCGGGTCGAATTTGTGAACGACACGGGGCCCGCACAGGTGTGGTTGGTACCTGTACGGGCCCCGATGTGCTGTAGCAATAGGGAATTCGGCCGGGCTACTACAGCCGTTGGATGATCGTTCCTGTCGCGAGTGCGCCACCGGCGCACATGAGAACCATTGCGATGTTCTGATCGGAACGTTCGAGTTCGTGCAGCGCCGTGGTGATCAAACGGGACCCGGTGGAGCCCACCGGATGGCCCAGGGCGATTGCCCCGCCGTTCACATTCACCCGATCGAAATCGGGCTTGTGGACCTGTGCCCAGGACAATGCTACGGAAGCGAACGCCTCGTTGATCTCGAACAGATCGATATCGCTGATGCTCATCCCGGACCGCTCCAGCAGCCGGCTGCACGCCTGGACCGGGCCGTCGAGGTGGAACTCGGGCTCGGAGCCGACCAGGGCCTGGGTGACGATCCGGGCCCGCGGCCGCAGACCCTCACGCTGAGCGGCCTTTTCGTCCATCAGCAGGACGGCCGCCGCGCCATCGGAGATCTGCGAAGACGTTCCGGCGGTATGGATTCCGCCGTCGAGTACCGGCTTCAGTTTGGCGAGGCTCTCCGCCGAGGTCTCGCGCAGGCCCTGGTCCCGGCTTACCTCCTGCTTCTCTCCGGTCGGGTTTCCTTCTTTGTCGACCACCGGCGCGGTGAGCGTGAGGACCTCACGATCGAACCGGCCCTCGGCCCAGGCCTGCGCGGCCAGCCGCTGGGACCGGACACCGAGCGCGTCCACATCCTCGCGAGTGATGCCGCGCCGCTTGGCGATCCGCTCGGCCGCCTCGAACTGGTTGGGCATATCGATATCCCAGGAGGCGGGCCGGCGCGGGCCGGCCTGGTCTCCGACATTGGCACCCAGCGGTACCTGGCTCATCGCCTCGACACCACAGGCCACGCCGATATCGATGGCATCGGCGGCGATCAGGCCGGCGACGAGATGGTTGGCCTGCTGGGCCGAACCGCACTGGGCATCGATGGTCGTGGCGCCCACCTGCCACGGCAGGCCGGCGGCGAGCCAGGCCGTGCGGGTGATGTTGTTGGACTGCGCGCCCGCCTGGGTGACACAGCCGCCGATGATCTGCTCGACCTTGGCGGGGTCGAGGTGGGCGCGATCCAGCAGGCCGCGCTGGGCGAGGCCGAGGATCTCGGCGGCGTGCAGCCCGGACAGCCAGCCGTTGCGTTTGCCGATGGGGGTGCGAGCTGCCTCGACGATAACGGGTGTGCCCATCTTGAACCTTTCGTTTCGGACATAAAACTGTAACGTGTTCCGCACACGGCACGAGGCTTGTTCGGTCCGGTTTCTTTCCCCGTTCTCCGGCCTGTGCTTCAATGATTGTAGAACGTGTTTCAGTTTGTCGAAGGAGACATCTGGTGGTGGATACGCGCATGGCCCGGCCGAACCTGCCGGACGGGTTCGACGTCACGGACCCCGACATGTACGTGCAGCGGATTCCGGTCGAGGAGTTCGCCGAACTCCGGCGTACCGCGCCGATCTGGTGGCAGGAGAAATCGCCGGAGGTCGGCGGATTCCATGACGACGGCTTCTGGGTCGTCACCAAGCACGCCGATATCAAGGAGGTGTCGCGGCGCAGCGATGTGTTCTCGACCTTCGAGAACACGGCGCTGCCGCGCTTCAACGACGATATCGAGCGCGAGCAGATCGAACTGCAGCGTTTCATCCTGCTGAACATGGATCCGCCCGAGCACACCCGGATGCGCAAGATCATCTCGCGCGGGTTCACCCCCCGGGCGATCAATTCGCTGCGGGAAGAGCTGTCCAAGCGCACCGAGGCCATCGTCAAGGCCGCTGCCGAGGCCGGGTCCGGCGATTTCGTCACCCAGATCGCCTGCGAACTGCCCCTGCAGGCGATCGCCGAACTGATCGGCGTCCCGCAGGAAGACCGGATGAAGGTGTTCACCTGGTCCAACGAGATGACCGGTTACGACGATCCGGAAATCGATGTGGATCCGGTGCAGGCCTCCACCGAACTGCTCGGATACGCCTACGCTATGGCCGAGGCCCGTAAGGCCTGTCCGGCCGACGATATCGTCACCACCCTGGTCGAGGCCGATATCGACGGTGAATCGCTCAAATCCGAGGAATTCGGCTTCTTCGTGATGCTGTTGGCCGTCGCGGGCAACGAGACCACCCGCAACGCCATCACCCACGGCATGATCGCCTTCCTGGAAAACCCGGATCAGTGGGAGCTCTACAAGAAGGAACGCCCCAAGACCACGGCCGACGAGATCATCCGCTGGGCCAGCCCCATCACCACCTTCCAGCGCACCGCCCTCGAGGACACCGAACTGAACGGTGTCCAGATCAAGAAGGGTCAGCGGGTGCTGATGGTCTACCGGGCGGCCAACTTCGACGAGGATGTCTTCGAGAATCCGATGAAGTTCGACATCACCCGCGAGGACAACCAGCACGTGGCCTTCGGTGGTACCGGCGCGCACTACTGCATCGGCGCCAACCTTGCCAAACTGGAGATCGATCTGATCTTCAACGCGATCGCCGACCATATGCCCGATATCTCCAAGCTGGGCGACCCGAATCGGCTGCGGTCGGGGTGGTTGAACTGCATCAAGGAGTTCCAGGTCGACTACAAGACCTTCACGGTCTCGGGTAAGACCGCCGACTGACGGTCCCACCGAACGACTGGTCCGGCCCCGCACCCTCCGGTGTGTGGGCCGGTCCTTTTCGCGGGCGCGAAACCTCTGGTGCCGAATGTACGAAGAGTTCTGCCCCGCACATCGTGCGGGGCAGAACCGAATGCGGGGATGAAGCGGCCGCGCCGGGAGGGAAACCGGCCGGCCGCCGCTCAGGTGGCCGGTGCGGCCGTCGCCATGGCCCGGTCGACTTCCCAGAAGGCGCGCAGGGCCAGGATCTTGCCCGCATCGTCGACCTTGTAGGTGAACACGCCTTCCGCATCGATCCGGTGGCCACCGACAATGCTGCGGATGGTGCCGGTGAACGCGACTTCGGCACCACAGGCGAACGAATCACCGAAAAGGAAATCGATGGAATCGGTGGCGGCGATCGCTTTGTCCCAGAACGCTCCGATGGCCGCCGGGCCACGATGTCCGTTGCCTTCGGGATCGAAACCGGACGGGCCGATGGGATCCTCCACGATGCCGTCCGCGGCGAACAGGGCGAGCCAGGCGTCCTTGTCGCGGGCGCGGACCGCGGCTTGGGAGGCCAGCCCGGCCGCCCGGGCGGGATGTTGCTCGCTGCTCATAGGAGTTCCTCTCGACAGGTCCGTGGGTGCCGCCGATATGCGGCGGCACCCACGGAGTGTCAGTTGATCGGGTTCTGGATGTGCTCTTCGGCGAATGCGCGCAGCGCGTCCTTCTTCGCCTCGATATCACCGTCGAAGCCGATACCCGCGGCCAGCCAGGGGATCACGATCGCGTCGGTGACACCGGCGTCGTACTGCTCCTGGTAGCCGTCGCGACCGAACTTGTCGATACAGACCGCCTGGATCTCGAACGGCACCTCGGCCCGACCGTATTCGGCGCGGAGTTCACCGAGCCGGGCGATGGTGCTCTGCAGATCCTCGAACTTCATCATGGCCGAGGTCCAGCCGTCCCCGACCTTGGCGGCCCGGCGCAGCGCAACATCGGTGTGCCCACCGATATAGAACGGAACCGGTGCGCTCGGCGCCGGGCTCATCTGCAGTTCGTCGAAATCGAAGAACTCGCCGTGGTATTCGACCATGCCGCCGTCGAGGACTTTCTTGATGACCTCGATCATCTCGTCGACGCGGGCGCCGCGGCGCGCATAGGGCACGCCGCACCACTCGAATTCCTCCGGCGCCCAGCCGATGCCCACACCGAACCCGAACCGGTTACCGGACAGGTTCGCCACCGACCCGACCTGGCGGGCGAGCAGCAGCGGATTGCGGGACCCGAGTTTGAGGACATTGGTGTAGAAGCGCAGCCGGGTGGTCACCGCGGCCATGGCGGTCGCGGCGATGAGCGGATCCACCCACGGCGTCTCCGGGCCCCAGAAGCGGCTGCCGTCGGGCGTGTACGGATACTTCGCCGCCTGGGATTTCATATAGAACAGCGAATCCGGCA
>JABFXT010000863.1 GCA_013361595.1 Nocardia sp.
CGGAAAGCTCGAACTGGCCGGTATGGTCCGGTCGGCGCAGGCCGACCGGCGGTTCACGGGTCTGAATCTGGATCCGAGGTGGGCATGATGGCGGCCCTGCTGGAAATCGTGGCCTCCTGGCAGAGCCTCACCGCCTTTCTGACCGCGGTGGCGCTGTTCGGGTTCTTTCCCGGCTTCCTCCTCCGCATCCTGGTGCGGATCTACCCCGCCGGGGATCCGCGCCGCCGTGAACTGCCCGCCGAGCTGTACGTGGTGCCGCGGCTCCTCCGCCCGTTCTGGGTCGCCGAGCAGTTCGAGACCGCACTGCACGAGGGCACCGCACTCCGGTACCGCGCCCGGCGGACCCGGCGGTTCGCCGAGCAATTGTCCGCGGACGGGCTCGCGGCTCTGGACGCGGAAGTCCTGCGCGCGATCGAGGAATCCGGCGCCGCCGACGACGATATGGTGTTCGTCGATTTCGGAGCCACCATTCTGATCACACAGCGGGTGGGTGCGGTGCGCCGGGGAACGCGTCCTTCCAGACGGGCTCGGGTGCCCGCCGCGATCCGGCGGCTCCTGCTGTCCCGGCGGCGGAAGAGCTATATCCGCGACCTCCGGCTCCGGTTCACCGCCCGGGTGGAACCGGCGGTGAACCGGCCGGTCGGGGAATCGGACAACCGGGCACCGGCGGTGCGGACCGGAAATCCCGGAAGAGAAATTGCCGCGGAGCTGCTGCGGACTCGGTGAGGACAGCTCCGGGGGAGAGTAGTGGCCGGGAAACGGGAAATACCGTCCGACCTCGGTGCCGAGTGTGGGACTCGAACCCACACGTCCTTTCGGACAACGGTTTTTGAGACCGTCGCGTCTGCCAGTTCCGCCAACTCGGCGCACCGGATGCACATAGTAGCCGCAGGTCGGGGAGAACACCGAATCGTGGCGGCCGGGAGGCCCGCACAACCAGGTTACGCAGGGTATATGCACCGCCGATCATTGTGAAAGGTAGTCTCTACACCACCCGATCGCGTGACGGCGGATCGACGGCCGTACCTCGGCTGAGATCCGCCGTCCGTGCTTCTCGGGACGAGGCATCGGAACCAGAGGGGTCGTTTATGAGCACTAGTGCGGACGCCGCGGCGAAGCGCGTGGTCGTCGCCGAGGACGAGGCGTTGATCCGGATGGATCTGGTCGAGATGCTGACCGAAGAGGGATACCAGGTGGTGGGGGAGGCCGGCGACGGCCAGCAGGCGGTGGATCTCGCGGTGGAGCACCGGCCCGATCTGGTGATCATGGATGTGAAGATGCCGCGGCGCGACGGGATCGACGCCGCGGCCGAGATCGCCTCGAAACGGGTGGCGCCCGTGGTCATCCTGACCGCGTTCAGTCAGCGTGATCTGGTGGAGCGGGCGCGCGACGCCGGTGCCATGGCCTATCTCGTGAAGCCGTTCACCAAATCGGATCTGGTCCCGGCGATCGAACTGGCGGCCAGCCGGTTCCACGAGATCACCGCGCTGGAAAGCGAGGTGGCGGGCCTTTCCGAACGGCTGGAGACGCGCAAACTCGTCGAACGGGCCAAGGGCGTGCTCATGCAGACCCAGGGGCTCAGCGAACCGCAGGCCTTCAAGTGGATTCAGCGCACCGCGATGGACCGGCGCACCACGATGAAGGCGGTGGCCGAGGTCGTGCTGGAGAATCTCACCCCGCAGTAGGTTCCCCGGCAGGCTGTCGCGGCCTTAACAGCCCGGAAACACAAGCCGGAAAATAATTTGCGGCGACATCATCGCGATGATCCGAATGTGACACAGGATCAACATGCCGGAGCTATGTTTCTCACGAGTCGGAGTCTTCGGCTCCCTCGGCCGGCCGAGGTTGATGAGGAACATAGGGGTAGATCGTGCTCGCTTCGATATGGCCGTCGGGTGCCCCCCGGCGCGGACGCACGGTACGCGCAATTCTGAGTATCGGGGCCGCCGCTGCCCTGGTCCTGACCGGATGTGGTGACAAGACCACCGAAAGTGCGGATACGTCGGGTGCGGGGGGACTGTCCATCCAACCGCTGATGCAGATCGACGCGGCGGGTAAGGAAGTACCGGCCGCCGATGCCGCCGCCGCGGCCGATCCGGCCGGCACCGGCACGGCCACCTGTCCGCCCACCACCACCATCGCCATGGCCGGCGCGCTGACCGGCCCCGACGCGGCGCTGGGCATCAATATCGTCGACGGGGTGAAGCTGGCGCTGGACCAGCACAACAAGGCGAATCCCGGCTGCCAGATCAAGTTGAAGGAATACGACACCGAAGGCGATCCGCAGAAGGCCAGCCAGGTGATCCCGCAGATCGTGAACGATCCTTCGGTGATCGGCCTGGTCGGTCCCGCGTTCTCCGGTGAGACCAAGGCCACCGGCCAGATCCTCAGTGATGCCGGGCTGGTCGCGGTCACCTCTTCGGCCACCAATGCCACGCTGACGAAGAACGGCTGGAAGACCTTCTTCCGGGGGCTGGCCAATGACGACGTGCAGGGCCCGTCGGTGGCGAAGTACCTGGTGGGCACGGCCGGTTACAAGAAGGTCTGCGTGGTCCAGGACAACACCGATTACGGTGTCGGCCTGGCCCAGAGCATCACCGCCGGGCTGGGTGCGGCCGCCGATCCGGCCTGCGCGGCCAGTATCAAGAAGGGCGACAAGGACTTCTCCGCCACCGTCACCAAGATCTCCGGTGCGCAACCGGACGCGATCTTCTACTCCGGGTACTACGCCGAGGCCGCGCCGCTGGTACAGCAATTGCGAACCGGCGGGGTGGACGCCACCTTCGTCTCCGCGGACGGCACCAACGATCCGCAGTTCGTCTCCCAGGCGGGCGGTTCGTCGGAAGGCGCGGTGCTGTCGTGCCCGTGCGGCCCGGCGCCGGACGAGTTCGCCACGGCCTACGAGGAACTGAACGGCCAGGCGCCGGGCGTGTACTCCGTGGAGGGTTACGACCTCACCACCATCCTCGCGGCCGGTATCGACGCCGGTAAGCTCACTCGCCCCGACCTGCTGGAATTCGTTCGCGGCTACAGCGGGGACGGATTGGCCCGGCATTACCAGTGGACTGCCGGCGGCGAACTGACCTCCGCGCTCATCTGGGTTTACGAGGTCAAGTAGCGGACGGCGAACGGTACGCGCACCGGCCGGGCCGGAGCGCGTACCGCCCGCTGCTCGGATGAGGGTCCGATGATGATGAGGGCGGATTTCGAATGACACCATCCTTGCCGGCCGCCGCGGCCGTTCTCGCGCAGGGATCGATAGATTTCAACTATCAGGGCGTGCTCGATCAGTTCTGGCGGCTGACGGTCGACGGATTGTCCTACGGGGCGATATACGCGCTGGTCGCCGTGGGATACACCCTGGTCTACGGGGTGTTGCGGCTGATCAACTTCGCGCATTCCGAAGTGTTCATGCTCGGGATGTTCGGACAGTATGTGGGCCTCATGCTGCTGGGATTCGCGCCCAGTGGGAATGTCTACAGCCAGGGCGTGATCCTGACGGTGACCTATATGGGCCTGGCGATGCTCTTCGGGATGGCGGTATCCGGCGCTGCCGCAGTCGGTTTGGAACGCGCGGCCTACCGGCCACTGCGCCGCCGTGGCGCCAAACCGCTGACCTTCCTGATCACCGCGATCGGGATGTCCTTCGTACTCCAGGAGTTCGTGCACTTCGTGCTCCCGAAGCTGTGGCCGGATCTGGGCGGTACCAATGCCCAGCAGCCGATCATGCTGGTCGAGCCGACGGTGCAGTTCACCATCGGCGGTGCCGATGTCACCAATGTGACCCTGGTGATCGTGATATCCGCGGTGACGCTGGCGGTGCTGGCCGAGGTGGTCATCAACCGCACCCGGTTCGGGCGCGGTATCCGTGCCGTGGCCCAGGATCCCGATACCGCCACGCTGATGGGGGTGTCGCGGGAACGGGTCATCATGCTGACCTTCCTGATCGGTGGTCTGCTGGCCGGGGCCGCCGCGATGCTCTACGTGATGAAGATCCCCAACGCCATCATCTTCTCCGGCGGGTTCGTGCTCGGTATCAAGGCGTTCAGCGCGGCGGTGCTCGGCGGTATCGGCAATCTGCGCGGCGCGTTGCTCGGCGGTCTGCTGCTCGGACTGGTGGAGAGCTACGGCCAGATGCTGTTCGGTACCGAATGGCGGGATGTGGTGGCGTTCCTGGTGCTGGTCCTGGTGCTGTTCTTCCGGCCCACCGGCATCCTCGGTGAGAGTCTCGGGAGGGCCCGCACATGAACACGGTGACGGCCGAACGCCCCGAGAAACCCGCCGGGCACGGGCTGGGCGACGAGATCCGTACCTGGTGGGCCGGCTCGAGCCGGCCCACGCAATGGGCCGTGGGTATTCCGGTGCTCGCCGTGCTGGCGCTGCTGCCGCTGTTCCCGCCGCCGCTGCTGGACACCCCGGGGACCAGTTTCGGCGGGGTGATGGCCCAGTTCGCCATGTACGCGCTGATCGCCATCGGCCTGAACGTGGTGGTCGGCCAGGCCGGGCTGCTGGATCTCGGTTATGTGGGCTTCTACGCGGTCGGCGCCTATACCGTCGGCTTGCTGACCAGCCCGAACAGTCCGTGGAACCAGACCGACGGCGGCTGGCTGCATTCCGACTGGGCCTGGCTGGCCTGTGTACCGCTGGCCATCATGGTGACCGCGGTATCCGGGTTGGTCCTCGGTTCGCCGACCTTGCGGCTGCGCGGGGACTATCTGGCCATCGTGACCCTCGGGTTCGGTGAGATCGTCCGGCTGCTCGCCGACAACCTCGGTGAGCTGACCAACGGCAGCCTCGGTCTGTCCGGGATCGCCTATCCGCATATCGGGGAATCCGAGACCCGCCCCAACGGCGTGTTCTCCGCGGGCAACGTGGGTACACCGGACAGTTCGAACCTGCTCGACCGCGCCAACTCCGGAACCTGGTGGTACTGGGTCGGCATGCTCGCCGTGGTGGTGGTACTGCTGTTGGTCGGCAACCTGGAACGCAGCCGGGTCGGCCGGGCCTGGGTGGCGATCCGCGAAGACGAGGACGCCGCCGAGATCATGGGCGTCCCCACCTTCAAGTTCAAACTGTGGGCTTTCATGATCGGCGCCGGGATCGGCGGGCTGTCCGGCGCGCTGTTCGCGGGGCAGGTCCAGTTCATCAATCCGACCGGGTTCAACATCATCAACTCGATGCTCTTCCTGTGCGCGGTGGTGATCGGCGGCCAGGGCAACAAGCTCGGCGTGATCGTCGGGGCGTTCCTGGTGGTGTACCTGCCGAACCGGTTGATGTCGGTGGAGATCACCGACGACGGGACCACCGGCTACATACAACTGGCGATCGCGGTCGTCGTCCTCGTGGCACTGGTGGTGGGCTGGCGGCTGCGGGCCCGCGATCTCACCGGTCCGTGGCGCTGGGTGTATCTCACGGTGACCGTACTGGCCGCCGTGTCCTCGGTCCTGCTGCTGAGCAGTGTCCTCATGTTCTACTCCGGCGGTGCGCAGAGCCTCGGTGACCTGAAATATCTGTACTTCGGTATCGCACTGGTGGTGATGATGATCCTGCGACCGCAGGGCCTGTTCCCCGTCCGGCAGAAACTGCTCGCCTACGGCCGCCAGATCGTGCGGGCCGTGCGCCGCACCCCGGAGGTCGGATCGTGACCGGGCCGAACGCGGGTGACGCGCTCTTCGAAAACGAAGATCTGGCGGCCGGATACGCGCCCGAGCACATGGTCGAATCGGCCGGTGCGGTGGACGTGACCGCCGTCGATCCGTCCCTGGCCGATGCGGCGACGGTCGCGGAAGTGGTGGCCGCGCATCGGGAAATCCACACCGAGGTGGGTGCGCCGCTGCTGCGCACCGAGGATCTCACCGTGCGATTCGGCGGGCTCACCGCGCTCGACGCGGTGAGTTTCGAGATCCGGCGCGGGGAGATCCTGGGGCTCATCGGACCCAACGGGGCCGGTAAGACGACCTGTTTCAACGCGATCACCGGGGTCTACCGGCCCGCGGCGGGCACCGTCTATTTCGACGGCACACCGCTGACCAAGAGCAAACGGAACGCGATCACCCGGCTGGGTATCGCGCGGACCTTCCAGAACGTCCGGCTCTTCGGCGAGATGACCGCCTTGGAGAATGTGGTCGTGGGTACCGACGCCCGGCATCGGACCTCGGTGCCGGGGGCGATCCTGCGGACGCGCCGGCATCGCCGGGAGGAACGCGACGCGATCGAGCGCGGGATGGCGCTGCTGGAGTTCGTGGGAATCGCACCGCGTGCGGTGGAGAAGGCCCGCAACCTCTCCTACGGCGATCAGCGGCGTCTCGAGATCGCGCGGGCGCTGGCGACCGAACCGAAGCTGTTGTGCCTCGACGAACCGGCCGCCGGATTCAATCCGAGCGAGAAATCCGCGCTCATGGACCTGATCCGCAAAATCCGTGACGACGGGTTCACCGTGCTGTTGATCGAGCACGATATGCGGCTGGTGATGGGGGTCACCGATCGGATCGTGGTGCTGGAATTCGGGCGCAAGATAGCCGACGGCCTGCCCGAGCAGATCCGCACCGATCCGGCCGTGATCGCCGCCTACCTGGGGGTACCGGACGACGAACTCACCTCGGCGGATCTGTCGGCGTCCACCGCGGCGTTGCGCGCGGAGCAGGACGCGGCGCGCGACGCCGGGGACGGATCGGAGGATCGGGAATGAGCACCACACCGGACCGGCTCGCGAAGGACCTCGGTGGCGAGCCGCTGCTCGAGGTCACCGATATGGTCGTGAACTACGGCCGGATCCAGGCCCTGCACGGTATTTCGCTCCGGGTCGCGCCGGGAGAACTGGTGACTCTGCTGGGCGCGAACGGCGCCGGTAAGACCACGACCATGCGGGCGCTGTCGGGGTTGCTGCCGTTGACCCGCGGGCAGATCCGGTTCGAGGGCGGTGACATCAGCCGGTCGAAAGCGCACGAGCGAGTTGTCGCCGGGCTGATACAGGCACCGGAAGGCCGTGGGGTGTTCCCGGGGATGACCGTGCAGGAGAACCTCGATATGGGGAGCTACGCCCGGCCCTTCGGCAAGAAAACCGACTACGCGGCCACGCTGGACCATGTCTTCGAACTGTTCCCGCGGTTGCTGGAGCGGCGCAGACAGGTCGGCGGCACGCTCTCGGGTGGCGAACAGCAGATGCTCGCCATCGGCCGGGCACT
>JABFXT010000448.1 GCA_013361595.1 Nocardia sp.
CGTGGCGGCGAGACGGCGGAGCCGGGCCACGGGTTTCGGGCGAGCTTCGCGGACGGGGCTGCCGACAACGGAGTAGGCGGCCGGTGCGCGGCGACAGCCGGCCGGGCGTGCCCGCGACCGCGTGGCGGTCGGTGCGGCGACCGGCCGATCCGGCGCGCCTCCGGCATTGCGCGTGACCGGGCGGCCCGGTGGCAGCAGACTGGACGGTCATGGACCAGTTGGTGCTGACATTCGTGATCCTGTTCGCCGCGGTACTCGCCGAAGCGATCGGACGGCGGATCGGTATCGCCTCCGCGGTTCTGATGACGCTGTTCGGTTGCGCGCTCGCCCTGGTTCCGTTCGTTCCGCAGATCGCGATTCCACCCCATCTGATCCTGCCGCTCGTCCTGCCCCCGCTGCTCTACGCCGCGGCGCGACGGACCTCGTGGCGGCAGTTCGCGGAGAGCTGGGAACCCATTGTGCTGCGGGCGGTGGGCCTGGTCCTGGCGACCACGGCGGCGGTGGCCGCGGTGTTCCACGCGTGGTTTCCGGGCCTGCCGGTAGCCGCGGCCGTCGTACTCGGGGCGATCGTGGCCCCACCCGATCCGGTCGCGGCGACCGCGCTGGCCGGACGGCTCGGACTGCCGCGCCGATTGGTGGTCGTTCTCGGTGGGGAAGGGCTGTTCAACGATGTCACCGCGATCGTCGTCTACACAGTCGCCGTACAGGCGGTTCTCACCGGGCAGTTCTCCACGCCGCGCGCGGCGCTGGAGTTCGTGGTGTCGGCGGTGGTCGCGATCGCGGTCGGGCTGGTTCTGGGCATGGTGGGTAGCCGGCTCACCCGTTATCTGGCCGAGGCGAGCCGGCAGGTCGCCCTCAGCCTGCTGCTGCCGTTCGCGGCCTACGGGCTGGCGGAGTCCTGGGGCGGTTCCGGGGTGCTGTCGGTGCTGGTGTGTGCCCTGTATCTGACCGATGCCGTCACCGAATTCGGCGACGCCGACTATCGAGTGGTCGGCAATTCGTTCTGGGAGATCACCGAGCTACTGATCAGCGGTTTCGCCTTCGGTCTCATCGGACTGGAACTGAGCGCCGTACTGGCGGCCACCGGCGACAGCTGGCCGCAGTTGCTCGGCGGCGCGGGCGCGGTGGTCGCCGTGGTGGTGGTGCTGCGGCTCGGCTGGCTCATGACGACCTGGTGGTTGCGCACGAAACTGTGGACCGGCGAAGAAGCCGACGAGCCGCACACCTGGCGGGAAACCGTGGTGACCTGGTGGACGGGTATGCGTGGGGTCGCGACCGTGGCGCTGGCCCTGGCCATACCGCTGTCGACCGACGCGGGTGCGGATTTCCCGGGCCGCACCCAGATCCTTTTCACCGCCTTCGCGGTCGTGCTGTTCACCCTCCTCGTCCAGGGACCGACGCTGCCGCTGATCGTCCGGCTCACCGGTGTGCACGCCGATACCCGGGCCGAGCGCCGGCTGGAGCGGCAGCTGTGGGAGCGGGTGGTGGGCGCCGAACTGGCCCGGCTCAAAGAGCTGTCGGAGGCCGAGCACGTACCCGAAGAGCTTTACGAGCGGCTCCGCGAGGGCATTCGCCGGCGGCTGGCCCGAGCCGATCCGGAAGCGGCCGACGAGGACGCCCGCGCCCAGGCCGAGCGGGACGCCCGGATGGCGGTCGCGGTCAAACGTATCCGGGCCGAGGTGACCGAGGCCGGCCGGCGCGAGGCGCAGGCCGCCCGCCGGGAACCCGGAATGCCGCCGGATCTGGTGGATCGCGTCACCCGGCGGCTCGATCTCGGGCCGGGCCGATGAGGAATGCCGCGGTGCGCAGGGCTACGACCGGTCCAGCGCCTCGGCCAGCTCGTTCTTTGTCATCTTGGAGCGACCTTTGATGTTGCGGCTCTTCGCCTCGTTGTACAGCTGATCGCGGGTGCGGCCCTTGGGCTTGTCGGTACCCGAGCGCAGCCCGCCGCGCCGCTGCGGGGAGATATCACGGGTCGACGTGCGGCTCGCGGTCCTGGACTGACCGGCCTGGGCGCGGTTCTTGTTGACCGTGCGCGCGCCGATCTCCTTGGCCCGCTTTTCACCGGCTCCGCGTTCCTCCGCCGATTCCTTGATGTGTTCGTACTGCCGTTCCTGTTTGTTCGTCCATTCCTTCGGCATGACACACCTCCTGTCTGCCCGGCCGGGTACCCGCGCGGGGCCGGGGCAATCAGCATGCTGGTCTACCGCGGGTCGTCGGGCGTCTTACCCCGTGCCCGCGGTGATATGCACCGATGTTCCCGGCGCGGCGAATCCATTCAGCGGCCGGTCGCCGCCTGGGTGAGCGCGAGGTGATGGTCACGCATCGCGGCGACGACGGCGCCCAGCACGCGGTGCGCGGCGGCGAGGTCGGTGGTGGGCAGCTCGGCCAGCGCCGCGCGGGTGTGCCTGCCCAGCGGGCGGAAGAATTCGCCGGCCACCGACATGCCGTGGTCGGAGTAGTGCAGCAGGACTCGCCGGCGGTCGCCGGGATCGGTTTCGCGACGGATATGGCCGGAGGCGATCATCCGTTCCACCAGATATGTGATCGCCGCGGAGGACAGGCCCATGAGTTCGCGGAGTTGCCCGGCGGTGAGCGGCCGGCTCTCGGCTTCGGCGGTGGCGATATGCATGAGGGCCCGGAAATCGTTGCTGCGCAGGGAATGTGAATGCGCGAAGAGGTGGCCGATCTGTTCGGATACGGCGGTGAGTGCGCGGATATCGGTGGCGATCTCGGTTTCGGCGTGTTCCCGGTTCGAGGGCTCCGGATCCTCCGGCGGTTCGTGTGTCACCTGCGCTGTCCTTTCCCTGATCCCGCTCGCAAGAGTGTAGGTGCCGGGGGTCCCGGGATTGCCAATTATTTCAGTTTCTGAAATAGTCGCCGGGTGAACGCCTGGGAACGCTTCGCCGCCGTGGTCACCGGCCGCCGCTCATGGATACTGCTCGTCGCCGTCCTCGCCGCCGCCTGCGCGGTCATCGGCGGTGTCGGCGCGAACGACGACGCCGGGCAGGCCCCGACCTCGCTACCGCAGAACTCCGAAGCCGCGCAGGTCGAGGGCGCCGTAGCGGAGTTCCCGGGTGGCCGCGACGCGCCAGCCATCCTGGTGATCACCCGGACCGACGGCGCCGAACTGACCGCGGCCGACCGCGCCGCCGCCGCGGAAACCGTGCGCGAGGTCGCCGGCACGGACGCGCTCGTGGTCGCGCCGGACGGCAGCGCGGCGCTCGGTCGTGCGACGGTCTCGGCCGAACTGAGCGGCGAGGATCTCACCGCCGAGATCGACCGGTTGCGTGAATCGGCCGCGCAATCCGCACCACCCGGGCTCACCGTGCAGATCACCGGCGGCCCGGCCTTCGGCGCCGATATCGCCAACTCGTTCGCCGGTGCCGATGTGACCCTGCTCGCCGTCACCGCGCTGGTGGTTGCGCTGCTGCTGATCGTCACCTATCGTTCGCCGGTGCTGTGGCTGGTGCCGTTGCTGGTGATCGGACTGGCCGACCGCACCGCGACCAGTGTGGGCACGGCACTCGCCCGGCTCACCGACCTCTCCTTCGACGGGTCCACCTCGGGTATCACCAGCGTGCTGGTCTTCGGCGCGGGCACCAACTACGCGCTGCTGCTGGTATCGCGCTATCGCGACGAGTTGCACGGGCACAGCGATCATCGCGGCGCCCTGCGCGAGGCAGTCCGCCGGGCCGGTCCGGCCATTCTCGCCAGCAATGTGACCGTGGTTCTCGCGCTCTGCACGCTGCTGCTCGCGACCCTGCCCAACACCCGTTCGCTCGGGCTCATGGCGGCCGCCGGGCTGCTGGTGGCCGTGGCGTTCGTCCTGCTGGCGCTCCCGCCCGCGCTGGCCCTGTGCGGCCGGAAGATCTTCTGGCCGTTCGTTCCGCACGCGAGCGCCGACGGGACCGCCGCCCACGGGGTATGGCACCGGATCGCCACCCGCGTGGTGGCCCGGCCCGCCGTGGTCGCGGGCGGGGCGATCGCCCTCCTGCTCGTCTTCGCGGCCGGCCTGACCGGCGCGGATATCGGGTTGTCGCAGACCGAGCAGTTCCGGGTGCGCGCCGAATCCGTCGACGGGCTGGACACCTTGGCCGCTCATTTCCCGTCGGGTGCCTCGGATCCGACCGTCGTACTCACCGAGCACGGCGCCGCCGCGGCGGTCCGGCCCGCCCTGGAAACCGCTCCCGGAGTCTCCGCGGTGGTACCCACCGGCAGTCACAACGGTGTGGACCGGTGGATGGTGACCCTCGAAGCGGCCCCCGAATCCGAGGCCGCCTACACCACGATCGAACAATTGCGGACCACTCTGTCCGGAATTCCCGGCGCCGAGGCGATGGTCGGCGGCAGCGACGCCAAGGCACTCGATACCCGTGACGCCGCCCGCCACGATCAACTGCTGGTGATACCGCTCATCCTGGTGGTGGTGTTCGCGGTCCTGCTCGTCCTGTTGCGCGCGTTGCCCGCCGCGGTGCTGTTGATCGGTGTCACTGTGCTCAGTGCCCTGGCCGCGCTGGGGCTGGGCAGTCTGGTGAGCGCCCATATCTTCGGCTTCCCCGCGCTGGATACCACGGTGCCGCTGTTCGCTTTCCTGTTCCTGGTGGCGCTGGGTATCGATTACACGATCTTCCTGGTGACCCGGGCACGCGAGGAGACACCGGGGCACGGCACCGTCGACGGTATGGTCCGCGCGGTCTCGGCGACCGGCGCGGTGATCACCAGTGCCGGGATCGTGCTGGCCGCGGTGTTCTGTGTGCTGGGCGTGCTACCGCTGATCACGCTCACCCAGCTCGGCATCATCGTCGGTATCGGGATCGTGCTGGATACGTTCCTTGTGCGTACCGTCGTCATTCCCGCGCTGTTCGCGCTCGTCGGTCCGAAGGTGTGGTGGCCCAGCGGTCTCACCGGTAGCGCCGCCGAGGCTCCGCCCGCCGAACTCGCGGGGCAGCGGAAGTAGCCCGGCGGATCTGTTCGGAGGGGCTGGGAAATCCCGCGTACCGGTGGCCCAGCCGGACTCGGTCGCCGGCGCTGCCCGATTACCGCGGTCCTCGGAATGCGGCGTGCGCGGGTGTGCGCACTGTGGTGCAGGCGCCGGGGGTGAACCGCTCGGCCGGTCGTGGAGTTCAGATACCCGGCCCGGCCGCGGAAACCGCGGGGCCGCCGAATTCCAGCCGGTAGACCGCGGGCATCGGCATCGCCTGCTGGAAAGCCCAGTCGATGCCGGGACATCCGAGACCAACCAGCGCTCGCGCGATGAATGTGCCGTGACTGCCGATGACGACAGGGCGATCCGGCGGATCGTCGATGATGTCGGTGAGCGTCCGTAGCGCGCGTTCGGTGAGTTCGTGCAGGCTTTCGGCGCCCGGCCGCGCCCACTGCGGGCGTGCCCAGCTCTGCCGGTAACGGCGCTCGTAGTCGGGAGTCGGATCGATCCCCGAATCCCACTCCCGTAGCTCCCGGTCGGTGTGGATCGGCAGGTTCCACCGCCGGGCGGCGGGTTCGACGGTGCGCACAGCGCGCAGGTAAGGGCTGGACAGGACGATGCCGGGGGTGAGATCGGCGAGGGAAACGGCGAGCCGGTTCGCCTGGATCCTGCCTGTCTCGGTCAACGGTCGATGGAGCTCATCGGGCCCGTTCGGTGCGGGCGGGACGGACTGGGCGTGCCTTACCAGGAAGATCGATGTCCGCACGGTCGAATCGTCCCATCGTGCAGGCCGGTAGGGCCCGGTGGCCGCCCCGGCCGCAGCCTGATCGGGGCGCAGGCCGGTGTCGGACGAACGGCCGTCAAGAGTTCCGCTCGATCATCGCGACGAATTCTTCGGCATGCCGACCGGTCGCCTCGAATGTCACGGTGGCCGGCTCGGCCGGGCCGTGCTCACCGGTGGTCGGGCCCGGTACGACCGACCGTGCCAGGTGCCGCACTTCATCGAAGGTCAAGGCTCCCAACTCTCGCTGTTTCCAGTGCACTTCCATCGGCGATGTGGTGTCCAGGAGCGCAGTGAGCAGGTCCTCCACACCGAGATAGTTGTGACCGTGCTCGGTGGCGATGGCGGCGGCCCGGCGCAGCGCGACGATCACCCCGGGCGCCGCGCCGGTGATGGTGGTGACGGTGTTGTCCCGATCGACAGTGGTCATACCCGTTCGGTCCTTCCGAGGTGGCAGCTTCGATGGTCGTACGCTACTGCGGAACTCCGTAGCGAGACCTGTCACCTGCCTCCAGGATCTCCAGACCGTTGTAGAACCCGCCGACACACCAGATGCGCGTGGCCTTACCAGGAGTGGGGCACACGATCTTGTCTTCCCGGGTGACCGGCTGCTCGGAGCATCGGACGACGATCCCGCCGCCGTCCACACAGTCGGAGATTCGGACCGCGTTTGCCGGCCCGGCCGCGATGATCAAGGCGACAACGACACCGGAGAGCACCCCGAAGCCTTTTCGGACCGTGGTCGATATATGTACAGACACGTGCTGTCCCTCCCGGAAGCGATTCCCAGGAAGCTGACCACCGACTCGGTGGTCCACAATCTTCCTGCCGCTTACTACTTGGACTCCCGTCATCGCCGGCCGGTTCCGGACTCCGCCCCACTGATCCGCTGAGATGCCCGCGTTGCCAAACTTTCTCGACGAATCTGAGATGTCCTGGGTCGAAGGGAGCGTCCGGTCGGATCCCGTCGGTATCCGACTGTTCCGATCCCGGTCGGGTAACAGTGGGCCCGACCAACTGGTCAGATTCGGTGTCGTGCGAATTCGTAGAGGCGAAGGCCTGGATCGGCTACCCGATGCCGAGACCGGTACCCGCTCCGGCAGTTCGGATCGGTGGCTGCTGACCGAAAGTTCCGCCTTCGCCGATAACAACCGCCTGACGCGCCGGAATCAACTCGGGCAACCCACGACGCCCGAATTCGCCGCCGCCCGGCGCCCGGATCGGTCTACCCGAACAGGGCCTGGCGTTGCCAGAACCGCTGCTCGACGTGAATGAGGTAAGCGGACGGATCTGCGGCGGAAGAGGCCCTTTCGAGGTCTCCGTCGTCGGTGACGTAGTAGATCGCGCTGGTGCGCTGCCCCCCGATCTCGGGTGAGTACACGACCCAGCCCACACTGAACCGCTCGGCCACGAGCTTGCCGGAGGATGCCCGGTCGGTGCCGGAATCGCCGGCGAGCATGTCCTTA
>JABFXT010000202.1 GCA_013361595.1 Nocardia sp.
CTGTCCCTAGTACGAGAGGACCGGGACGGACGAACCTCTGGTGTGCCAGTTGTCCCGCCAGGGGCACGGCTGGTTGGCTACGTTCGGAAGGGATAACCGCTGAAAGCATCTAAGCGGGAAGCCTGTTCCAAGATGAGGTTTCCCACCACCTAGAGTGGTTAAGGCCCCCTACAGACCATGGGGTTGATAGGCCGGAACTGGAAGCACAGTAATGTGTGGAGGTGACCGGTACTAATAGGCCGAGGGCTTACTGAACAAAGATTGCTACGCGTCCACTGTGCAGTATCTGAAACAACACACAGATACAGAAGACACTCCATGAACCGAAGAGGTCGATGAGATTTCTCGGGGGTTGGGGGTGGCTCTCTGTGGATAGTTTCATAGAGTTACGGCGGTTATAGCGGCAGGGAAACGCCCGGTCCCATTCCGAACCCGGAAGCTAAGCCTGCCAGCGCCGATGGTACTGCACTCGACAGGGTGTGGGAGAGTAGGACACCGCCGGAACATACTTTCAAGACAGGGGACCCTTTCGGGTCCCCTGTCTTCGTTTCTGTATACGGTGATTCGGACCCGTAAACTTGGTGTGAGTACAGTTCCACCATTGTCGGCGGCGCGACCGTGTCACCGGCATCATTCGATCCAGTCTTGTCACCGAGAGAGGGACCCGCCGTGCCGGAACAGAACAACGGCCGGAAATCGTTCCGGCGCAATTCTTCCGGATCCGACGCCGGCTTCCGCCGCGGCGAGAATACCGACGCGGGCCGCGGAGCAGGCGAATCGGGCGGCCGCGGCGACGGCGCCCGTACGGGTGGCCGGGGCGGGTTCCGGCGTGACGACGACAATCGTGGCGACATACGCCGCAACCGGGACGCGGACACCAGAGGGGAAGGTCGCGGCGGCCGTCCCGCCGCCGGCGGTGGCGGGTTCGGCGGTGACCGATCTCGGGGCCCGCAGCGGCCCGACCGCGGTGGCCGGGACGACCGGACCGGGTTCTCGGGGCAGCGTGAGCGTGGAACCGACCGGGCGGGCGGTCGACCGGGGTTCCGAGCCGACGGTCCGAGCGCCGGGCAGGGCGAGGATCGTTCCCGGGGCCCGCGACCGCGGCCGGACGGGGATAAACGTGAGTACGGGACGCGGGAGCGCGGCGATCATCGTTCGTCGTGGCGCTCCTCATTCGGCGATTCCGATCGCGGCCGGGAGCACCGTGGTGGTGGACGCCCGGACAATCGGAGTAGGCCCGACGACCGTCGGTTCGAGGCGCGCGGCGGGGCCGAGCGTTCCGATCGGGGCGGAGATGACCGTCGATTCGGCGGCCGCGGTCCCGCCGAGCGTTCCGATCGGGGCGGGGACGACCGTCGATTCGGTGGTCGCGCTCCGGCCGAACGGCCTGATCGGGGTGGGGACCGGCCTCGCCGGGATCGGATCGAGGCGTCTGGGAGCGGCAACGGTTCGGGAAACTTCTCCCGAGGTGGCGGCGAGCCCGGCGGGCCGCGGCGGCGTGGTGGTGAAGGCGGCGGCCGCGGTGCCGATCGGCGCCCGCCGCGGCCCGATGAACCGGATCTGCCCGACGAGATCCAGGCCGGTGATCTCGATACGTCGATCCGGCGAGATCTGCTGAGCTTGGACAAGGGCAACGCCGAGACCGTATCCAGGCATCTGGCGATGGCCGCGCAAGTACTCGACGACGATCCGCAGCTGGCGCTGGCCCATGCGCGGGCGGCGCGGCAGCGGGCCGGCCGGATCGCCGTGGTTCGCGAAACCGCCGGCGTCGTCGCCTACCACGCCGGCGAATGGGCCGAGGCACTGTCCGAACTGCGAGCGGCACGGCGGATGGCGGGCGGATCCGGACTCCTGGCGGTGATGGCGGACTGCGAACGCGGCCTGGGCCGGCCCGAGCGGGCCATCGAAATCGGACGCAGCGACGAAGCCCGTGCCCTCACCGGCGACGAGGCCATAGAACTGCGCATCGTGGTCGCGGGCGCGCGTATGGACCTGGGGCAGTTCGACCAGGCCGTGGTGACCCTGCAGACTTCCGATCTCGACCCGGCCCGGACCGGTTCGGGGCCCGCGCGGCTGTTCTACGCCTACGCCGACGCGCTGGTCGCGGCCGGACGTACCCAGGAAGGGCTGACCTGGTTCTTCAATGCCGCCGCCGCTGATCTCGACGGGGAAACCGATGCCGAGGAGCGGGCGGCGGAATTGACCGGCGAGGCGTGACCGACGGCTGTCGAGATCAGTTGACGGTCCAGTTGAGTTCGGTCCGCAGATCGGCCGGATTCATCCGTGGATCCGGTTCGGTCAGGTAGATCTCCCACCGATCGTCCGCCGGGGTGAGCCCCTGTTCGACGATCCAGCTGCGCAAACGGTCCCAGGTGACATCGAGGGAATCGAAACCGCCTTCGTGCACCACACGAGCGATCCGGCCCGCCGGCAGATCACTGGGGACGACTTCGCCGTCGGGTGTGATCCGGCGGTCCACCGGGAAGCCCACCTCGAGGTCTGTGAACCCGTCGGACGCGGTTCCCCACCGGGACAGTGCCGGTCCGGTGATCACGGCCTCCTGCGCGGTGAGAGTCCGCGGCAACAGGCCGAACGAGGTATCGAAAAAGGCGACGGCCTGATCCTGGGTCACCCGGCCACGGACGACGGCAGTCATCGTTGCGGCGACCTCCCGCAGTTCGGGTCGCGGTGGTCGATCGATCGACTCTGTGGTCACAGGTATCCCTCCACGTGATCTTCTGCCCGCCGTTGCGGGCCCTGAACTGATCCGACGGCTTCCGGCCGGGAAATTCATCGCTCGTGAGCGCCGGAACGCCGCGATACGGCACATGTGGGCGTGTTCTCCTCGCGGGTGAGCGGGTGAGGAGGCGAGCGGGCAGAAGGTGTACGGGGACGAGTGGGTGTCGAGGGCGTCGGAGGTAGGACGTAGGGTCCGGGTGTGCGGGAAGCGAGTGAGATGCCGCGGTTGCGGGACAGGTACGAGGCGCTGCTGCTGGATCTGGACGGGACCCTGTACCGAGGGGCCGCGGTGATCGAGGGTGCCCCCGAGGCACTGTCGGGTGGGATACAGCGGCTGGTCTACGTCACCAACAATGCGAGCAGGTCGGCCACCGCTGTGGCGGCTCATCTCGCCGAGCTGGGATACCCGGCCACGGAAGCCGATGTGGTGACCAGCGCGCAGGCGGCCTGCCGGCTGCTGGCCGAACGTCTCGCGTCCGGGGCGGAAGTCCTGGTGGTCGGCTCCGATGATCTCGCCGCGGAGGTGAAATCCGCCGGTCTGCAACCGGTGCGGCGGGCGACGGAGACCGTGGCGGCCGTCGTCCAGGGACATTCGCCGCAGACCGCGTGGCCGGATCTCGCCGAAGCCGCGTACGCGGTGCGGGCCGGCGCTGTGTGGGTGGCCGCCAATACCGATCGGACGCTGCCGAACGAACGTGGTCTCGCGCCCGGTAACGGTGCGATGGTCGCGGCGCTGCGGACCGCCACGGATCGGGACCCGGTGGTGGCCGGCAAACCGTATCCGCCGTTGCTGGAGGACGCGTTGGTCCGCGCCGGGACCCGGGCGGCCCTGGTGGTGGGGGACCGGCTCGACACCGATATCTCCGGCGCGCAGAACGTGGAGCTGGATTCGCTGTTGGTACTGACCGGTGTCAGCACCGTCGACGAACTCGCCGGTCTGCCCGAGACGGAGTTGCCCACCTATATCGCCGACAGTCTGGATGCTCTCGATCAGCCACCGATACCCGGTCGTATCGACACGGCCGCGGCGCGTGCGGAACTGCGCGCGCACCCCGGGCGGGCACTGAGGGTACGCGCGCCACGTTCGGAAATCCGATAGCGTTGGGCTCACGATGACTACCCCTACTCCCCGCCCGAACATGCCCGGCGCCGCCCGCGCCGGAGCGCCGCTGCCGGGTCGGCATCTGCCCGGCGCGGCCGGACCCGGTGAACCCGCCGACCCGGACCGGATCCGGGCCGAGGTCCGCGACCTGCTCGCCGAGCTCGGCAACGCACCGAGTATCGACGGGACCTCCGGGGACGCCTCTGTCGGCGCCGATCTGGCCCGCCGTGCGCACATCCTGGACCAGGCACACGAGGTGCTGGTGCAGGCGCTGGCCACGGTGGACAAGATCTGAGGTGGCCAGGCGGGCGCGGGTGGACGCGGAATTGGTCCGCCGCGGTCTGGCGCGATCACGCGAACACGCGGTGGAGTTGATCGGAGCCGGACGGGTGTTGATCAACGGCACCGTCGCGGTGAAACCGGCCACAGCGGTGGAGACCGGGACACCTCTGCTGGTCAAGGAACAGGTGGACGAGGTCGCCTGGGCGTCGCGTGGGGCGCACAAACTGCTGGGGGCGCTGGAGGCGTTCGAACCGCACGGGCTGGATGTCGCCGGGCGGCGCTGCCTGGATGCCGGTGCGTCGACCGGCGGTTTCACCGATGTGCTGCTCAACCGGGACGCTCGCGAAGTGGTGGCGGTCGATGTCGGCTACGGACAACTGGTGTGGCGGCTGCGCACCGACGACCGCGTGCGGGTGCACGACCGCACCAATGTCCGGAATCTGACCGCGGACGATATCGGCGGGCCGGTCGATCTGGTGGTCGCCGACCTGTCCTTCATCGCCCTGGCGCTGGTGCTTCCCGCGCTGGCCGGCTGTGTGGTGCCCGGCGCGGATCTGCTGCCAATGGTGAAACCGCAGTTCGAGGTCGGTAAGGAGCGAGTGGGTTCCGGCGGCGTGGTGCGGGATCCGGTCCTCCGTGCCGACGCGGTCCGTTCGGTGGCCGCCGCAGCCGCGGACCTCGGTCTGCACACCCAGGACGTGGTGGCGAGTCCGCTGCCCGGCCCTTCCGGCAATGTCGAATACTTTCTGTGGCTGCGCCGTACGGAATCGGCGGGCCGGTCCGCCGACGAGGTGGAAGCGCTGATACAGCGGGCAGTCGAGGAGGGACCGCAGTGAACACGGAGGGACCCCGGCAGCGGGAGATCCTGCTGGTCTCCCATCCCGGCCGGGCCGAGATCAGCGAAACCGCCCATCGGGTGGCGAAGATCTGCGCGGAAGCCGGAATCGGATTGCGCGTCCTGGCCGACGAGGCTTACAGCACCCGGTTCGACGCCGATACCGAACCGGTCACCGTTCCGGGTGGATACCCGGTGCAGGTGGTCGCCCACGAACCGGACGCGGCACTGGGCTGTGAGATGGTGCTGGCGCTCGGCGGGGACGGAACGCTGCTGCGGGCCGCGGAACTCGCCCGGCGGGTGACGGTCCCGGTACTCGGTATCAACCTGGGACGGATCGGCTTCCTCACCGAGGCCGAAGCGGAGAACCTGGACGAGGCGCTCGCGCAGGTGGTCCGCCGTGACTACCGGGTCGAGGAGCGGATGACTCTCGATGTCAATGTCCGCCTCGACGACGAGATCATCGAACAGGGCTGGGCGTTGAACGAGGCCAGTATCGAGAACGCGGCCCGGATGGGCGTTCTCGAAGTGGTGCTCGAAGTGGACGGGCGGCCGGTGTCCTCCTACGGTTGCGACGGAATTCTTGTCGCTACCCCTACCGGTTCGACGGCGTATGCTTTCTCCGCGGGCGGGCCCGTGGTGTGGCCGGAACTGGAAGCGCTGCTGGTGATTCCGAGCAACGCGCACGCACTGTTCGCGCGCCCCCTGGTGACCAGCCCGGATTCACGGATCGCGGTCGAATCGGTTGCCACCGGCCACGATGCGATAGTTTTCCTGGATGGCAGGCGCACCCTCGCACTGCCGCGGGGCGGTCGGGTCGAAGCGGTCCGGGGTGCCGAGCCGGTGCGGTGGGTGCGGCTGGATTCCGCGCCGTTCGCGGATCGGATGGTGCGCAAGTTCGAGCTGCCGGTCACGGGTTGGCGGGGCCGGCGGCGAACGGAGGGCACACGTGCTGACAGAGATAAGAATTGACGGACTGGGCGTCATCTCGACGGCCACCGCGCAATTCCACGAAGGGCTGACTGTGCTCACCGGGGAAACCGGGGCGGGCAAGACGATGGTGGTCACCAGTCTGCACCTGCTGAGCGGCGCGCGCGCCGATGCCGGGCGGGTCCGGCTCGGAGCGAATCGCGCGGTGGTGGAAGGCAGGTTCACCGTCGAAGAACTGAACGACGCCGCGCGCGGTGCCGCCGAGCGGGTACTGGAATCGGCGGCGGCCGTCGCCGACGACGACGGCACGGTGATCGCGATCCGTACCGTCGGCAGCGACGGACGCTCCCGGGCGCATCTGGGCGGTCGCGGTGTTCCGGCTTCGGTGCTGGCCGATTTCACCGCACCGATGCTGACCGTGCACGGTCAGAACGATCAGTTGCGATTACAGCGCCCCGAACAGCAGTTGCACGCCCTGGACCAGTTCGCCGACGCGACGGTCGGCTCGCTGCTGCGCGAGTATGTCGAGCAGCGCCGTAGCTGGCTGGATGCCCGGACCGCACTGCTGGAACGGACCGCGCGCGGCCGGGAGATGGCCGCCGAAGCCGAACGGCTCACCCAGTCGCTGGCCGAAATCGATGCCGTCGCACCGGACCCGGGGGAGGACGAGCGGCTGGTCGCGGAGATCCGGCGGCTCAGCGATCTGGATTCGTTGCGGGAGGCGGCGGCCACCGCGCACGAGGCGCTGGCCGGTCCGGCCGACAACTCCGGGGAAGGAAGTGGCGCGCTGGATGCGCTGGGGGTCGCCCGGTCGCGAGTGGAGGGCGCGGAGGATCCGGCGCTGGCGGCACTGTCGCCGCGTCTCGCGGAGGCGATCGCGGTGGTGGTGGATCTGACCACCGAACTGAGTGGGTATCTGTCGGATCTGCCGTCGGACCCGGGCGCGCTGGAATCCATGCTGTCGCGGCAGGCCGAATTGAAATCGCTGACCCGCAAATACGCGCCCGATATCGACGGTGTGATCGCGTGGGCGGATGAAGCCCGGACCCGGTTGGAGTCGCTGGACGTTTCTGAGGAGACCCTCGCGGCGCTGACCGCCGAGGTGGAGGCGGGCGCCGATCGGGTGCGCGCGGCCGCGGTGCGGCTGACGGCGGCCCGGACCGCGGCGGCGGGTGAGCTCGGGGCGGCGGTGACCGAGGAGTTGAGCGGGCTCGCCATGGGCAAGGCGCGGCTCGAGGTCGAGGTGCGTCCGTTGCCGGCCGGGGGGCAGGATTCGGCGCCGCT
>JABFXT010000412.1 GCA_013361595.1 Nocardia sp.
TGATCCGTGTGCGCTGAGCGCGTTCAACAGCAGTCGTGTCTTCTCCGCGGACCCCGAACCCAGTTCCACCAGTTCGGTCGCACCCGAGGCGTGCCGCGCGATCTCGTCGGCGCAGTCGTGCAGAAGTGCGTATTCGGTGCGGGCCGGATAGTACTCCGGCAGTCCGGTGACGAGATCGAAGAGTTTGCTGCCCCGGGCATCGTAGAACCATTTGGGCGGAAGCCATTTCCGGAGGCCGGACAATCCCCAGAGCACATCGGTGCGCAACTGCTCGCGGAGATCGGCCTCCGTGAGCTGGATATCGAAGGTGGGAGCGATAGCCATTGGATCCCTCTCTTTCCGCGGCTGTCGCCGGAAAAGGTATGGCAACCGCGGCGTAGGGACATCCGCCATCCCGAGCGGAATATCCGCATCTGCGCATCTCCAGTGCGATACGACCTCCGGCGGACGCCGGTGCGGACATCGGCAGGGGCCGGGATGCGGATATTCCACGATGTCGAGACCGATGTTCGGTGGGGGTCGCGCCGTTACTGTCGGACGGGCTCGACGACGACGAGCCGCCGAGCTGGGAACCGATGTGCCCGGCGCAGCCCGGCACAGAGAGGAAGACCGCCATGAAGAAGATTTCGATGGCACTGTCGCTCGCTTCCGTCACCGCGGCCGGGGTGGTACTGGCAGTGGCGAATTCCGGTGTGGCGAGCGCCGTGATCGAGAGCAATCGCAATATCAAGCGTGATATCGCCCCCGTACGGTGGGAGCGCTGAGATTCACCCGTCGGCTTCGGCGTCTGCTGCCGAAGCCGACGACCTCGCGTCGCCCGGCCGGTGCAGCGGTGAACGGCTACGACATCCTGAACGAGGTCGCCGCTCTGCCGATCAGCACCTGGCGCTATGAATGGGAAGCCGACCACGTCCGTCATCTGGGACCGATGGCGCAGGACTGGATGGCTGCCTTCGGTCTCGGGGACAACGACGAGGTGATCCACGCCGGGGATGCCAGCGGCGTCGCGCTGGTCTGTATCCAGGCACTGCACCGGGAGGTGCTGGAGTTGCGGGCCGAGGTGGACCGGCTGCGCGGCCGGCAGTCCGGTACCGATTCCGAAGTGGGTCGGCCCGGGCCCGGATGAGGTCCGTACGGAATCAGCCGCATCCATTCGGCAAACTCGATTCAACACCCGCTCCGGAGGGTGCGGAGTAGGCATTTCGCCCTTATATCCCTATGTCATAGAGTTATCGAGTCGATCTGTGGCCGTTCTGCAACCCCGACTCTGCTTGACACCCGGCAACCGCGGCACCATATTGGCTACTGATCGGACAATGATCGAATGCCGCGACGCAGACTGCACGCACCGCTCCGTGACAGGAGAATTGGATGCCGCTCTTCTCGCCGGGTTTCTCCGGTCGCCGCCGCGATGCCGACGTCGATACGCGCCTGCCACCGGGGCAGTACCTCACCGAGGATTTCCCGGTGCTCTCGGCTGGGCCGACGCCGGGCGTGCATCCCGACAACTGGACCTTCACCGTCACCGACGAGGCCGGTGGCCGGAAGGTATGGGACTGGGCCGCGTTCCGGGCCCTCCCGCAGGAGACGCCGCATGTGGATATCCACTGCGTGACCCGCTGGACCAAGCTGGACACCGAGTGGCAGGGCGTCTCGCTGGACACGCTGCTGGCCGATATCGAGACCCAGGCGGACTACGCGCTGATCGAATCCCACGGCGGCTACACCACCGATATCCCGCTGGAGGATCTCCTCGACGGTAAGGCCTGGATCGTGCACAGTTTCGACGGCCGCGACCTCGAACCCGAGCACGGCGGCCCGGCCCGGCTGCTCGTTCCGCATCTGTACTTCTGGAAATCGGCCAAATGGGTCCGCGGAATCCGGCTCCTCGACGAGGACGTCCCCGGGTTCTGGGAGGCGGCCGGCTACCACGAATACGGTGACCCGTGGCGCGAACAGCGATACCGCGGCGATTGAGCGCGCCGCCCCGGTGGCTGGCGGCCGAACTGGTGCGGATACGTCCGGAGGCTCCCGGCGCGCGCACCCTGACGCTGCGGGTGCCCGACTGGCCGGGCCACCTCCCGGGCCAGCACGTCGACGTGCGGCTCACCGCCCCGGACGGGTATCACGCCGAACGCAGTTATTCGCTGGCCGCACCCGTCGACGGCGAATCGATCGAGTTGACGGTGCAGCGGGTGCCGGGCGGTGAGGTGTCGCCGTATCTGGTGGACGACCTGCCGGTGGGTGCCTATATCGAGGTCCGCGGTCCCGTGGGCGGCTGGTTCGTGTGGGAACCCGCCGGCGAGCCGGTACTGCTGATCGGGGGCGGCGCCGGGATCGTTCCGCTGATGGCCATGCTCCGGGCATACCGGGCCGCTGGGGAGCCGGCGCCATTGCGGCTGGTCTACTCCGTGCGCGATCCGGACCAGCGCTACTACCTCGATGAACTGGACGATTTCGGCGGATACCAGGCCCGGGTGGACTTCGTGTACACCCGGCGCGCGCCCGCCGACTGCCCGCGACCGGCAGGTCGGCTCACCAGAGCCGACCTGCCGGTCCACGACGTTCCACCGGCGCCCGGTACCGGCTGTTATGTCTGCGGCCCCACCGGTTTCGTCGAGCACACCGCGGCATTGCTGGTGGGTGCCGGGTATCCGGCGGCGGCGGTGCGCACCGAGCGTTTCGGACCGAGCGGAGGATGAACTGTGCCGACCCCAGAAGCTCCGGAATTCGGCGACGACCATATCGACGGCAACGCGCTGGCCGGACCGCTTTCCCAGGTGTTCGTCGCCGATGTCACCGGCTGCGACTGCCGCTGTGGGTACTGCGGCCGGGTGGGGCCGCTGGCGACGGCGGTGGTGTACACCCACTGTCCGGGCCGGGTGGCGCGCTGCCCCGGCTGCGCCCGGATCCTGCTGCGCCTCACCGAGACTCCGGCCGGTACCTGGCTGGATCTGGGGGCCGGTGCGGCGTTGCGGCTGCCGGTCGCCGGTTGAGTCCGGCCGGATCGCCCGAACCGCGCGGATCGGAGAAGAGTATGACCACTGCATCGACCGGACACCGTCGCGAACGGGCTCGCCGTGCTGCTCTATAACGCCCGTCTCGTCGACGGACGCGGCGGTGATCCGGTCCCGGACGCGGCAGTCGTCATCCGGGACGGCCGGTTCACCTGGGCCGGGCGCCGCGGCGACGAACCGGAACCGGTCGCGGGGGAGGCGCGGGTCGATCTGCGCGGAAATACCATCTGTCCCGGATTCTTCGACTGCCACCTACATTTCGCATTGCCGGGGACCAAGGGCACGCTCTACGACGGTCTCGCCCAGCCCGCCTCCTATCGCACGCTGACCGTGCTGGACCGGCTCCGGGTGACCCTGCGCAACGGGGTCACCACCGCACGCGACCTCATGGGTATCGATACAGGTTTCCGCGATGCCGTCGCGCACGGCCTGATCGAGGGCCCGCGGCTGCTGGTGGCGATCAATATGCTGAGCCAGACCGCCGGACACGGGGATTTCACCCTGCGTTCCGGATTCGATCCCACCCCGTATCTCGCCGCCCCCGAGGCACCGCCGTTCCGCGTGGACAGTGCCGACGAGATCCGCGCCACGGTGCGCCGGTTGATCGCCCTGGGTGCGGATGTGATCAAGGTTGCCACCAGCGGTGGTGTCGCCACTCCGAACGACCAGCCCGAATGGCTGGGAATGCGAACCGAACTGGTACGCGCCGCAGTCGAGGAGGGTATCGCCTACGGTGGGGTGCCGGTGGCGGCCCACGCTATCGGTTACGCGGGGATCAGGGCCGCGATCGAGGCGGGCGTGCGCAGTATCGAACACGGTTACGCCCTCGACGACGAACTGCGCCGGCGAATGGTCGATCAGGGCACCTACCTGGTGCCAACCCTGCTGGAGACCGTGCACGATCTCGACCCGGCCCGTACCTCCCCGGTCGCCGCGCGCAAGAGCGTGCACTGGCACGAGGTCGCCCAGCAGGCGGTCGGGGAATCGGCCGCCGCCGGGGTGGCGATCGCACTGGGTACCGACGCCGGACTGGGACCCGATCACGGCACGAATCTGGCCGAGCTGGGACTGCTGGTGCGGTTCGGCGGGCTCACCCCGGGCGAGGCGATCGTCGCCGGTACCCGGACCGCCGCCCGGCTGTGCGGAGTCGAGGACCATCTGGGCACCGTGGCGGCCGGCAAGATCGCCGATGTGGTCGTCGTGGCGGGTGATCCGCTCGCCGATATCGGCGTGCTGGGAAACCCGGACAAGATTCTGCTGGTGGTGAAGGACGGCGTGCCGGTGGTGGACCGGGCCGGATTCCTGCCGGCCGCCCCACCTGCGGGGTGATGTCCCGGAAGCCGCGTCGAGTGCCGGTGACCACCCGGGTTCGGGTGATCTTCTTCTCGGTTGCGGTGAATTCGGCGGCACGATGCCGCTCGATTCGTAGAATGCCCAGTGTGCGAGGCATTTCGGAGCGCGCACGGGATTCAGCGATGCGGCCCCGTGGTTGACGGCCTAGACTCGTACCCAGAACTTCTCGTGGTTAAACCAGCCTGCCGGCTGGACCGGGCCCCGCGGGCAGGTAGGAGAGCGTCAGTGGACCTCGAAGAAGCACGCCGTTTTGCGGCAGGAGTGTGGGGCAGAGCGGATCTGACACGGACAGAGCGCTTGGCAGCCGTCAAGGCGGACGCGCACGCGCGCGGTAAGGAGCCGTTCGATCTGGGCCGGCTCGAAGCGCTCTGCGATACGAGCGACGCGGGACGGACCGACCCGGCATCCTGGCGGCAGCGCCGGTTCGAACTGGTCTACTACAGCCATCCCGAGATGATGAGCATGGAGGATCTCGCCGACCACGTCATGATGACGCAGGGCTGTAGCCCGGCGATCCGCCGGATCGACTAGGCCGCACGCCACCCGTAACCTGTTCGCGCACGCCCGGTGCCGCGGATACGCGCCAGAAGTCGGCGTACCGGCCGCCGCGATCCAGCAGCTCCTCGTGACCGCCCTCCTCCACGATCCGCCCCTTGTCCAGAAAGACGATCCGGTCGGCCCGCCGGACCGTCCGCAATCGATGTGCCACCATGACGACCGTCCGGCCCGCCATGAGGCGCTCGATACCTTCGTGCACGGCCGCCTCGTTCACCGGATCCAGTGCCGAGGTCACCTCGTCGAGCAGTACGATCGGCGCGTCCTTCAGCAGTGCTCGCGCGATCGAGACCCGCTGACGTTCGCCACCCGACAACAGTGCCCCGCCCTCCCCGACAGATGCCGCCCGGCCCCCGGGCAGGCGTTCGATCACTTCGTCCAGGCGGGCCGCGGTGACCGCCGCGCGGATTTCGACTTCGGTGGCTTCGGGCCGGCCGAGGCGGATGTTGTCCTCGACGGTGCCGTCGAACAGATAGACGTCCTGGGAAACGATGGCGAATTTGTCCATGGCCACTGCGGTGTCGACGGCCCGCACGTCGATACCGCCGATGCGCACCACTCCCGAATCCACATCGTGGAATCGCGCGATCAGTTGCAGCAGTGTGCTCTTTCCCGCCCCGGACGGGCCGACGACGGCGAGCCGCTGCCCCTCCGGAACCGATAGCGACAGCCGGTCGATCACCGTGCGGTTCCCGTGCGCGAATACGACCGATTCCAACTCCAGGCCGTGGCCGTCCGGGTACACCGGTTCGGCGGCTTCCGGTAGCGGTTCGGTGCGGAGCAGGTCGTCCAGTCGGGTCAGTACCGAACGCGCGCTGCGCAGTCGGCCGTTGATCTCCGTGAGCGACAGCAGCGGATCGGCGCAGCGCGCGGCCAGCACCAGGATCGTCAGCAACTCCGCCGCGTGGATTCCGCCGCCCAGCGCGAGATAGGCGCCGAGCGCCAGCAGCGCGGTGAACATCGCCTGCACGGTCACCGCCGAGCCCACCGCACCGGAAAGAGCCGCCAGCGTGGACCGGCGGTTCGCCGCCTCGACGGCGCGCAGTGAATCGTCGAGCAGCCGGAAACGCTCCCCGCTCCGGCCGCCGGCCCGCAGGACCGGCTGGGCCTGTAGGTATTCGATGGTCCGCGCAGTGGCCTCCGCGTCACGTGCGTGCCGTTCTTCGTCGGTGACCGCGGTCGAGCGTCCGGCGCGCGCCTGTACCACCGCCACAACAGGTGCCGCCATCAGCGCGGCCAGTCCCATCCGCCAGTCGAAGGCGACGATGACGACAACGATCGTCAGCGGTGTGACCCAGGCCGAGATGAACGGAGCCAGTAGATGCGCGATCACTCCCATCGCCTCGAGAATCCCGCGCCCGGCCAGCACCGATACCTGTCCGATCCGGCTCGGGCTGAACCAGCCGAGGGGCAGCCGTGCCAGGTGATCGCCGAACCGGCGATAGAGGCCCAGCAAGAGCGCGGATCCGACCCGGAAACCGGAGAGATCACTGAGATAGCGCAGTGCGCCGAAGACCCCGACGGTGACCACGAATACGAGGAGCCAGGGCCGGGCGTCGCCGGGTGTGCTCCCGAACAGCCCGCGCAGCACGGGGACCAGCAGGGCGTAGGACAGACCTTCAGCGAGCGCGGTCACCGTCATCAGGGCCACGGTGCGGCGGACCGGCCCCGCGTACTCGGGACCCAGCACCCGCAACAGCAATCGGATCATCGCGGTATTTCTCCTCGGGGCGATTCATCGGCGGTCCCGATGTCCATGGGATGCCAGGAGTGCTGATACGCCGCGAATCTTCCGCCCGCGGCAGCCAGTTCGGCGGGGGTGCCGCGTTCGACGATCGCGCCGTTCTCCAACATCACGACGGTGTCGGCATCGGCGATCGTCTCCGGTCGATGAGCGATGACCAGGACTGTCCGGTCGCCTGCTCGCTCCGCCAGCGCCCGGCGCACAGCCTGCTCGGTACGCGGGTCCGCGAAGGCGGTCGCCTCGTCCAGAACGAGTACCGGTGTGTCCGCCAGCAGGGCGCGAGCCAATGCGATCCGCTGGGTCTCACCCCCGGACAGGCCGGTCCCGGCACCGAGAACGGTCTCGTATCCGTACGGCAGTTCCAGGATCCGGTCGTGGATATTCGCCGACTTCGCGGCTCGGACCACCTCGTCCAGACCGGCGTGCGGCACCGCCAGGGCGATATTGTCCGCGACCGAAGCGCGCAACAGCCTGACGTCCTGGAAGAC
>JABFXT010000709.1 GCA_013361595.1 Nocardia sp.
TCGTCCCCGCGGTGACCGAGGGGCTGGGACCGCCGGAGATCCTGATCAACGCGGCCGGTAACCGATTCGGCACCGAAGGCGCGGAAGCGGAATCGCTGACCGATATCCGGCGCACCCTCGACCTCAATCTGCTGGCCCCGCTCCTGCTCGCCCAGCAGGTCTTTCCCGCCATGCGCGATATCGGCCGGGGTTCGATCGTGAACGTCTCGTCCATCAGCGGGCGGGTCGGTATCCCGGGCATCCCGCAGGCCTCCTATGCCGCGAGCAAGGCCGGATTGTCCGGACTCACCACCGAACTGGCGGTGCAGTGGGCGCGCCATTCGATCCGGGTCAACACTGTCGCCCCGGGGTTCTTCCGCAGCGAGATCACCGACAGTCTCTACGACAGCGAACGCGGTGCCGCCTATCTGCACCGCAATATCCCGCTGCCCATCGAGGGCACCGCGGCGGACATGGTCGGCGCGATCATTTGGCTCGCCGGGGATTCCGGTCGATACGTGACCGGCCAGACCATTGTCGTCGACGGCGGGTGGACCGCACGCTGACCCCGGGTGTTGACACCGGTCACCACTGCTGGAAATATTATTCTTGCTTTCGAGAATGAAATTCTCCCGCCCGGCGCCCCTGTCCCCCGGCACCGCCGTTCGAGACGCTGGAACGGCAACCGAACGAATCGAGAAAGGAACACATCACCGATGTTCTCCGCAGTTCTCATCGACAAGGGTGAGTCGGGTACCAAGGCAGAACTCACCACCGTGGACGATGCGCGGTTGCCCGAGGGCGATGTCGAGATCGACGTGGCCTGGTCCACGCTCAACTACAAGGACGCGCTCGCGATCACCGGTGCCTCCCCCGTCGTGCGCAAGTTCCCGATGGTTCCGGGTATCGATCTCGCGGGCACCATCACCACCAGCAGCCACGCCCGCTGGTCGGCGGGCGACAAGGTGGTCCTCAACGGCTGGGGTGTCGGTGAAACCCACTGGGGTGGACTGGCCCAGCGCGCCCGGCTCAACGGCGATTGGCTGATCCCGCTGCCCTCCGAATTCACCGAACGCCAGGCCATGGCCATCGGCACGGCCGGCTATACCGCCGCCCTCTGCGTCGATGCCCTGGTGAACCACGGTCTCACCCCCGACGGCGGTGAGGTCCTGGTGACCGGCGCGACCGGCGGTGTGGGCAGCGTCGCGATCGCTCTGCTGACCAAGGCCGGTTACGCGGTGACCGCGGCGACCGGTAAAGCCGACGAGCACGCCTACCTGAAGCAGCTGGGCGCCACCACCGTCGTCGACCGCGCCGAATTCGCCGACAAGGGCAAACCACTGCAGAAGGAACGCTGGGCGGGAGTGGTGGACACCGCCGGTAGCTTCACCCTGGCCAATGCCTGCGCGCAGACCCGCTACGGCGGGGCGGTGGCGGCCTGCGGCCTGGCCCAAGGCATGGATTTCCCGGCATCGGTGGCCCCGTTCATCCTGCGCGGCGTCTCGCTGCTGGGCGTGGACAGTGTGATGGCGCCCCAGGAGAAGCGGCTCGGCGCCTGGGCGCGGCTCGCCCGCGACCTGGACCCCGCCGTCCTCGATTCGATCGCCCGCGAGATCGCGCTGGGTGCGGCCATCGAAGCCGCCGGCGGGTTCATCGCGGGCACCGTCCGCGGCCGGATCATCGTCGATGTGAATGCCTGAGCAGGAGTTCTCGTGAGCAAGAGGCCGGACGAAACCACCGTCGAACTGGATCTGCGCGATGTCGACCATCGGGTCGGCCAACCGATCGGCGGCGGTCAGCTGTGGGATCCGTGCAGCACCTCCGATATCCGCCGCTGGGTGATGGCGATGGACTATCCGAATCCGCTGCACTGGGATCAGGAGTTCGCGCGGGAATCCCGGTACGGCGGGCTCATCGCACCGCAATCGATCGCGGTCGCACTGGACTACGGGCACGGTGCGGCACCGGCGTGCGTAGGCCGTATCCCCAACAGTCACTTGATTTTCGGTGGTGAGGAGTGGTGGTTCTACGGCACTCCGGTGCGACCGGGCGACCAGCTGTTCCAGGAGCGGCGCTTCCACGACTACAAGGTGGCCCAGACGAATTTCGCCGGGCCCACCATGTTCTCCCGCGGCGATACCGTCCACCGCAATCAACATGGCGCGCTGGTCGCCAAGGAACGGTCGACCGCTATCCGCTACCTCGCCGAAGAGGCCACCAAGCGGGGTATGTACGAGAACCAGCTCGGTGCGATCAAGAAATGGACGGCCGCCGAACTCGCCGAAGTGGACGCACTGCGCACCGAATGGCTGATGTCCAACCGGCTCGGGGTGTCACCGCATTTCGACGAGGTGAAGGTCGGCGACAAGCTGCCGCGCCGGGTGATCGGCCCGCACAGTATCGCCAGCTTCACCACCGAGTACCGAGCCTTCCTCTTCAATATCTGGGGCACCTTCCGGTGGACCGCCCCCGCGGGGGTCGAGGATCCGTGGGTCTATCAGGATCCGGGCTGGACCGAGGGATTCGGTTTCGACGAAGAAGGCGCCAAGATCGATCCGCGGTTGCGCGACGGTCTCTACGTCGGCCCGTCGCGTGGTCATATCGACGCCGAGAAAGCCGGCGACGTGGGTATGGCCCGAGCCTATGGTTACGGGGCCACAATGGGTGGCTGGTGCACCGACTACCTGGCCTACTGGGCCGGTAACGACGGAATGGTCCGGCACACCAGAGCCGACTTCCGGCTGCCCGCGTTCGAAGGCGACGTCACCTATTTCGACGCCGAGATCGTGGACAAGAACCCGGAATCCACCTGGGGCATGCCGCTGGTGCAGGTGAAACTCACGCTCACCAATCAAGACGGCGGCAAGCTGGTCAGCTGCACCGCCGAGGTCGAACTCCCGCTGTAGCGGCGGAACCCCGCGCGCGACGCGGAATCACTGTCAGAGAGGACAACCGGCGATGAGCACCGGGCACCGGCACACCCCCGACCGGGCGGCGGCGATCGTCGCGGGACCGCCCCTGAGCGAGGAACCGGGGCTCGGGACGCTCACGCTCCCGGGGTTCCTGCGCGAGGTCACCGAGCAGTACTCGACCCGCACCGCGCTGATATCCCCCGCCGACGGCGTCGCCTGGACCTATACCGACCTGTGGGACCGGGCGCTGGCGGTGGCCCGCACCCTGCGCGCGTGCGGGGTCGGTAAGGACAGCCGGGTCGGTGTGCTCATGACCAACCGTGCCGAATGGCTCGCGGCCGTTTTCGGAACCTCGCTGGCCGGCGGGGTGGCGGTGGCACTCAGCACCTTTTCCACCGCTCCGGAACTGGACCATCTACTGCGGGTCTCGGGTGTGTCGGTGCTGCTGTTCGAACGCCGGGTGGCGAAAACGGATTTCGGCGAGGTCCTCACCGAACTCGAGCCGCTGCTCGCCACTGCCGCCCCCGGCGAGGTGGCCTCCGCGGCCTATCCCTTCCTGCGGTATCTCGCGGTGGTCGGCGACCCGGCACCCGCGGGCGCGGTGGAGGGCTGGGACACCTTCCTCGCGCGCGGCGCCGCGACCGACCCGGCCCTGATCGAAGCCGCCGCCGCGACGGTGCAACCCAGCGATACCGCGGTCCTGTTCTTCTCGTCCGGCACCACCAGCAAGCCGAAGGGGATCCGCAGCGCGCATCGCGGCGTCACGCTGCAGATGTGGCGTTTCCGGCGGATGTTCGGTTTCGACGCCGGCGACGATGTCCGCTGCTGGACCGCGAACGGCTTCTTCTGGTCCGGTAACTTCGCCCAGGCGTTGGGCGCGACCCTCGCCGCGGGCGGCACCCTGATCCTGCAATCGCTGTTCGACGCCGCCGCGGCACTCGAGCTCATGCAATCGCAGCGGGTGAACTTCCCGGTGGCCTGGCCGCACCAGCACGCCCAGCTCCAGGGCGCGCCCAACTGGGAGACCGTGGATCTGAGCGCGCTACGATTCGTGGACCGCGATCTGCCGCTGGCGACCCACCCCACCATCGATACCGACTGGACCGAACCCGGCCACGCCTACGGCAATACCGAAACCTTCACCATCACCACCTGTTTCCCGGCCTGCACCCCGGAGGAGACCATCGCCGGGAGCAGCGGGGTACCACTGCCGGGGGTCACGGTGAAGATCGCCGAACCACTCACCGGCGCGGCACTGAACCGCGGCGACAGCGGTGAGATCTGCATCAAGGGACCGACCTTGATGCTCGGCTATATCGGGACTCCGCTCGACGAAACCCTCGACGACGACGGCTACTTCCATACCGGCGACGGCGGTTACCTCGACGATCAGGGCCGGCTCTACTGGGAGGGCCGGCTCACCGACATCATCAAAACCGGCGGTGCGAACGTCTCCCCCCTCGAGGTGGACGAGGTCCTCGCCCACTATCCGGGCGTACGGATCGGACGGACGGTGGGCGTCCCGCACGAAACGCTCGGCGAGATGGTGGTCGCGTGCGTGGTCCCGCACACCGGCCGGGCGCTGGACGCCGGAGAGCTCCGGGATCATCTGCGCTCGCAGCTGGCCAGCTACAAGGTGCCGCGCGAAATCCTGTTCTTCACCGAGGACGACCTCGCACTGACCGGCAGCGCCAAGATCAAGTCCAGCGATCTCCGCCGATTGGCGGCCCAGCGGCTCACACCTGCGGAATCCCGGTAACGCCGACCAGCGGCCGGCGCCGTCCCTCCTCGCCGGCTGCGGTCAGCGCCGGATCGGGCGGATCTGCTCCTCGACCCCGGGCGTCTGGTGTGCGGCCTTGTGACTGCGCACGATTCGAGTCCGTAGACAGTCATTCCGGCGGCTAGGCCGGCACGGCCGATCGGAGTGAAGCGAGCCCGGCCTCGGCACAGGCATCGTCTTGTTCGGGTACACCCCCGCTGACCGCGATCGCGCCGACCACGGCGTCGCCGCGTCGGATCAGTCGGGAACCCGCACCCGCGATAATGGGGATGCCCGAGACCTGATCCAGCTGCGCGAACAGTCCGGGCCACGCCCGCTGCATACTCATCAGCTCACCGCCGTCACGGTGGAACAGCGCGACACCGGCCGCTTTCGCCGGGGCGATTCGCGCCGACAGCGGCGGCGCGCCGTCCATCCGATCGACCACCAACACGTGGCCGCCGGCGTCGACGATCGCGACCGTGACCCGGGCACCGAGCTCCGCGGCATGCTCGCGTACGCGGGCGCTGACAGCTCGCGCTTGTTCCGAAGTGAGGGACATTGCTCCACCTTCAAATCTCTTGGACCAACCAAGCTTGGCCAACCCAAGGATAGCCCGGATTCGTGGGGCGGGCCAAGAGTCTGGATAAACTCCCCCGCATGGAGTTGGAGGAGGCGCCCACCCGCCTGCGTAGCAAACCGACCTGGCTGATCAGTAAGGCGGCCGTGCGGGCGCACCGGCTCATCAGCGACGCGATGACCGCAATCGACGGCCGTGCCTACCATTTCGCGATCCTCGCCGCCCTCGACGAATTCGGGCCGGACAGCCAGGTGCGGATCGGCCGGCGGTGCGGAATCGACCAGAGCGATATGCACACCATGCTCAAAGAACTGATAGCGCAGGGATACGTCGAACGAACCTCGGACCCCAACGATCGACGCCGCAATCTGATCATCTCGACCCACTCCGGCCGACGACGGCTGAAGGAACTGGACTCGGCGCTCTCCGCCGCCCAAGGTGACCTGCTCGATGCCTTGTCGGCCGTCGAGCGGGATCACCTCACAGCCCTACTCGTCCGCGTTCTCGGGTAGATGCCCCACGGGGTGCGTCGAACACATCCCCCCGCCCCCACCAACAGGCCGCTATTCGGCGCGACCTGTTGCCAATGCATACGGTCGTATGTATTTTTGGGGTATCGGAGCTGCTTCCCGATCCTCAGAGCGACCGAAGGATGCCCATGGACGGTCACCGCATGTTCGAGCTCGCCCAGGCCCTGGCCACGGCGAAAAGCACCCGGGATCTCCCCGCCGCGCTACGCCTGCTCCACCCGGATATGACGCTGGAAACCCCGGCGTTCGGCACCACCGCGCACGGGCTCGCGGAGAACGAACGAGCCCTGACGCGTTTCTTCGCGACCTTCCCCGACTATCACGTCGAACTCGACGGGCACGCGGACGACGGTGAAAGCCTGATCTGCTGGGGCACCGCGCGCCTGACCATGACCGGGAACCGTTTCGGTGCCGAGCCGAACGGTCGCCGGGCATCGATACCGGTCTACATCGTTTTCACCTTCGCTGACGACCTCATCGCGAGCGAACGTTTCGTTTTCGATCTGGCCGAGTTGTGCGCGCAGTCGGGGGTCTCCACGGACGCGGTGCGCACCCGGCTCTTCGGCTCGACGAGTACCGCGGGCGTCCGGTGACGACGGCGGATCCGCGCGTGCGGCCGGTCGCCGCGATCGGTACCGCAGCGCTGTTCGATATGGTCGTCGACCTGAGCCCACAGCTGGACTTCGGGCGCGGCGGGCCACTCGGGCGCCGGGTTCTGTACGGCGCGACCGGCGGGTCGTTCGAAGGGCCGCGGTTACGGGGCGAAGTGGTGGCCGGTGGCGGCGACTGGGCGCTGTACCGCCCCGACGGCACGATGCTGCTCGATGTCCGGCTCACCCTACGCGTGGACGACGACCTGGTGTTCATGACCTATCACGGACGCTGGGTGATTCCGGACGACGTCCGGGCCGAGATGGCCGATCCGGCCACGCGGTTCGCGGTCGACCCCGCCCGCTACTACTTCCGCACCACCCCGCTGTTCGAAACCGGATCGGCACGGCTGGCCTGGCTCAACGATATCGTCGCGGTCGGGACCGGCTACCCGGTCGACGGCGGGGTCGCCTACCACGTCGAACAGGTGCTCTGATGCCGGTGATGCTTTCCCGCACGGGATCCCGGCGATGAGCCCCGACGACCGGCAGCCGGGCCGGGAGCACAGCGGTGACCGGCGCCGGGAACGCGGGACCCGCTCCCGGCGGCTCATCACCCGCCACGCCGACGATATCGCCTCGCTCGACGGACTGGACGGACTCAGCTTCGGGCGCCTCGCCGACGACCTCGATATCAGCAAAGCCGGTATCCAGACCCTCTTCCGCACCAAAGAGGCGCTACAACTGGCCACCGTGGCGACGGCGGGCGAGGTGGCGCAG
>JABFXT010000861.1 GCA_013361595.1 Nocardia sp.
TGTACAGGAATTCACCGGGCCCGTGCACATGCGGGACCATTTCCGGGCCGATCAGCGTCGCCGCCGTACCGCGGGTGCACACCACGATCGTCTCGGAATGCGCGTGGTAGTGGGCTCGCGAGATCTTGCCCGGTGGCATGTTCACCAGACCCGCGGAGATCGCTCGGGCGCCACAGGTCTCAGTGGTGACGCAGGGTACCAGGAATTGGTCCTGCGGTCCCACGACCTGCTGGATATCGGTGGCGGATACGACGCGGGCGGAAGGGGCCGGGTCCGTCATTCAGAACTGCTTTCGTTCGTGCATCGGTCGCGGGGTCGAAGCTACCGCCGACCGGCGGGTACCGGCGCGGCCCAGTCCACCAGCGGTGGGAGGGATCCGGCGGTTCGTGGGGACAGCCGGCCGATCGGTATCGCGCGGCGCTGCGCCCGGCTCATCGAAGGCTACGGCCGGTACCGGCCCGGAGACATCCGCCGTGGGTTTCGGGAATATGGGCACCGTCGGCGGCCGGAACATGTTGTCCCGGACCCCGACCACGGCGGATCAGAACCAGGTGGTCGGCCGGATGTAATTGGCCAGGTCGACCAGCGCGTAGCGGTGACGGCGGCCGGGAGCCAGGCGCGCGAGGGTGCGCAGACCGGATTCGGTCCCGTCCCGCAGGGCGTGCTCGGTGAACGCGATTCCCATGATCGGTGGCCGGGGCCGGCGCGGGGTGTTACCGGCCCGCAGCCAGGCCAGGGCGCTGCCCAGTACCATGACCCGCAGCTGGACCGCGCGGCGTTCGTCCGACGGCAGCGCGTCCACGCGGGCCGCCGCCTCGCGCAACAGATCTTCCGATAGTTCGGCCACGGGCGCACTGGTGAGCAGCAACAACACCACGGTCATCCGGGCGGTCGTGAAGTAGCGGGAGGAACCGGGCACCTCGTCCAGTGCGGCGACGGCTTCCGAGTGCCGGCCGGCCGCGGTGAGCAGGCGGGCCGAGCCGAACGCCGCGCTCACCAGACCGTGGTCGGTACGCCAGGCGGTGGCGTAGAAGTTCTCGGCGTAATCCCGCCAGGCCCGGGTCTCGTCCGGTTCCCAATGCTGGAGTACGAGTTCGGCGGTGGCCGCCAGCGCGAGCTTCGGCGCCAGTTCGCCCGGCAGCACTCGCAACACAGCGTCGAACGCGGAATAGGCTTTCTCGTAGTCGTTCTCACGTAACCCGGCCAAACCGATGTACCAGTCGATACGCCAATCCCGGCGGCTGGTCCGCGGGATCGCGTCGAGCAGTTCGGTGGCATCGGCGACGCGACCGGAGTCCAGCAGGATCCGGGCCTCGGCGAGGCGGAGTTCGCGTTCCAGATTCTCCGGTGCCGCCGCCGGGTCCTCGGCGAGCTGTTCGCGCGCCTCGTGCAGCGCGGCCAGTGCCTGCTCCGGGTCCGACTGCAGGGTGTCGGTGAGCCGGGCGGCGGCCGGATCGCTGCGGGGCAGCGTCGGGATGGGCAGCGCGGCCGCGATATCGGTGGCCGAGAGCAGGGTGTCGCGGGCGATACCGTCGGCGTAGGCATCGGTCTGACCGATCAGCTCCTGGGCCCCGAACGCACTGCGCTGTTTGCCGAAAACCGTGGACCGGTGCGGTCGCTCCACACCGGTGTCCAGCGCCAGGATCTCCCGCAGGACCCCCGCCAGCTGGTCGGCCATGGCGCCGGCCGAGGGGAACCGGCGGTCCGGATCGGAATCGGTGGCACACAGCAGCAGTCGATGGAACGACTCGTAGCGCGCCAGCATCGGATCGTCCGCCGGCGTGGGCAGCCCGTCTCGATAGGCGCCGTGCTCGGTGGGCATATTCAGGGTGAGCACGGCGAGGGTACGGCCGACCGTGTAGATATCGGAGGCGACCGTGGGCCCGGTCCGGGCGATCTCGGGTGCCTGGAACCCGCGTGTTCCGTACAGGTTCCCGTAGGCATCGATCGGTGCCACCGCCCCCAGATCGAGCAGTTTGACCTGGTCCTCGGTCACCATGATGTTGTCGGGTTTGAGGTCGTTGTAGGTGAGTCCGGTCGCGTGCAGATAGTCCAGTGCGGGCAGTACTTCCAGAATGTAGGCGATGGCCTGGGCCACCGGGATCCGCTCGGGGCGTTTGTGGTCGTCGAGCATGCCGCGCAGGGACCGGCCGCCCACGTACTCCATCACGATGAACCCGATCGGTTCCTCGTCGGGCGTCAGGTGTTCGACGAAGTTGTGGATCTTCACGATCCCGGGATGGGCGACCTCGGCCAGGAATTCCCGCTCCGCCACGGCCACTGCCTGTGCCTCGATATCGTCGGCGTGCAGCAGCCCCTTGAGCACCACCCAGCGGTCGCTGACATTGCGGTCGACGGCCAGGTAGATCCAGCCCAGCCCGCCGTGCGCGAGACAACCCTGCACCTCGTACTGCCCGGCGACCATATCGCCCGGGCTCAGCGTCGGGCGGAAATCGTAGGCGGCATCGCAATTCGGGCAGATTCCGCGGGTGGTGGCCGGGCCGGTCGCGTCCGCCCGGCCGACCGGCTTACCGCAGCGCCAGCAGAAACGTTTGCCCTCCGCCACGACCGGGTCGGTCAGTACCGCGGCGACCGGGTCGGCTGCCGCGACGGGTGGGATCTCGACCAGTCCCGCGACCAGCGTGCGCACCGTGGGCCGGGACCGCACGGTGCGCGAGCTCCGCCCGGTCCGCAGCTGGGATCCGCTGCCGCGCCCGGATCCCACGGTCGATCCCCCGCCGGGCCTTCTCCCGGTGCTCGCGGACGACGCATCCGCCGCGGTGCCCGCATACGCGGCGGTACCGGCGACCGCCGCAGTCTCCGGCGCGGCCCCGGTGCTCGCTACCGCTGCTGTCTCCGGTACGGCGCCGGTGCTCGCTACCGCTGCTGTTTCCGGTGCGGCATCGGTACTCGCTGCCGTGCCGACGGCTTTGTCCGCGACCGCGACCGCCTCGGTGGCCGCGGGCGTATCGCGCTCGTCCCGGGTGCGACCGGCGCCGAGCTGGGTGGCCGCACTGGGCGTCTCGTCCGGCGACCGGAGCACGGTGGCGTCGACCGCACGGGTCGCCGGCGGCTCCGGAAAATCACCGGAGCCGGACCGGGGTCCCGACTCGTCCGTCGCCAAGGCGATCAGTCCCGATAGGTCGGCGGCGGGGGTCCGGGAGTGGGGCCGAGGGCCGACAGCCACTTGTTGTAGAGACGGCTCCAGGTACCGTCCGCGCGGACGCGGTCGAGGGTGCCGTTGACGAATCGCACCAGATCATCGTCCCCCTTGGGGATACCGATCCCGTACGGTTCCTCGCTGATACTCGGGCCCACCAGTTCGGTGTAGGGGTCCTGTTCGGCGAGACCGGCCAGGATCGCGTCGTCGGTGCTCACCGCGTCGACCTGCCGCTGCTGCAACACCACCAGGCAGTCGGCCCAGGTGGGCACGGTGAGAATGGAGGCATCGGGCTGGATCTGGCTGATATGTTCCAGCGAGGTGGTGCCGCGGATCGTGCAGACCCGCTTGTTCGCCAGATCCTGCAGACTCCGGATCCCGGAATTCTGCATCGCGAGCACCCGCTGATGCGCCTTCAGATACACCGTGGAGAAGGCCACCCGCTCCAGCCGGGCGCATGTGATGGTCATGGTCTTGACGACCATGTCCACCCGGTGCTCGATCAGCGCGTCCTCCCGCTCCTCGGAACCGAGACTGCGGTATTCGATCTTCTCCGGATCGCCGAAGAGGTCCCGGGCCACCTCGCGGGCGATATCGGCGTCGAAACCGACGATCACACCGCTCTCGGGATCCCGGAAACTGAACAGATTGCTTCCGGTGTCCAAGCCCACCACCAGCCGGCCCCTGGCCCTGATCCGGTCCAGCACCGGACCCGTCGCACCCGGGCCGATGGGGCGCAGCCCGGCGGTCGGATCGCCACAGTCGGTGGGGTCGTCGGGCAGCGGTAACGGGCCGTCGGCCTCCATCGCCGTCGCCTGGGCGGGTAGCGGCGGTGCGGCGTAGTCGCTGTGCGGGATCTCGCTGTGCGGGCCCGGGCCGGTGGCGCAACCCGCGAGCAGCAGGGCGGTGCACGCCACACCCGCCCGTAGCGGCCACGATCGCCGCGTCGGCCGCCGAGGGCCCGCCGGTCGGGCCGGGTTTCGCGCAAACCTCATCGATACTCCCGCAGTCTTGGCCAGATGCCGAAGGCGATATACGCCGCGGCGGCGATACCGAGGATCAACGCACCGGGCGCCAGATAGTCGAGTACCCGGGCGCTGTGGAAAATATTGCTGCGCAGTGTCTCCCGGGTGTCGGTGATACCGCTGGCCAGCGCGTTGTCCAGGGATTCCACATGGACGGTCGCGTTCTCGGCGCCCGGCGCGGTCGCGATCGCTGCCGCCCGGGCGAATTCCCCGCGGTTGAGTGCCTCGTTCATCCGCTGATGCGCGGCCAGCCAGTGCAGCAGGGCGGCGCGCGCGTCGACGGTGGCCCGGTCGGTGTGGCCGGCGAGCAATTCGTTGAGCCGGGTGATGTTGGCGTCGAACGCGTGGTCGTAGTCGCCGGTGGTATCGCGGCGTACCAGTTTCAGGGTCTCCGCCGACCGCGCCTGCTGCGCGAGGATACGACTCTCGGTGAGCCGGGCGGCGGGAACCGTGCCGTCGGCGCGGCCGCTGGACATGGCCACCGACGAAACCGATCCGGCGACCACGGTCCACAGCATGAGGATCAGCAGCGCGCCCGAGGCCAGCAGCAGACCGGGATTGAAGGTCCGGTGCCAGTGCCGGGCCAGCAGCCGCTGTCCCCAGACGAGCGCGAGCACGGTCACCACGAGCAGCACGATCGCGAACCACGGCGGCCGGACGTGCCGGTCCTGGGCGGTATCGACCGCGGCCGCGCGGCGCACGTACAGCTGTTCCGCCGTCGGCAGCAGCACCGTCTGCATCTGCGAGGACGCCTCGCTCAGATACGCCGCGCCGACCGGATGCCCTTCGCGGTTGTTCGCGCGGGCGGTCTCCACCAGGCCCGAGTACACCGGCAGGCCCGATCCGATCCCCATCCGCTGCTCGACATCCTGGGCGTCGTCACCGGACAGCGTCACCAGATCGGCGCCCGCTTCTCCCAGCGCCTGGCTGTAGCGTTCGCGCACCTGCTGGGGTTCCAGACCACCGGAGATGAATGCCGTGGCCGCGGCCGCGTCGGCGACCGAGAGCGAGGTGTAGAGCCGATGTGCCGCGTTCGCATCGGGTTCGGTGTGGGCGAGCAGGATGTCGAGGTCGCGCTGACGGTCGTGGACGGCGCCCGCGGTGATCGCGCCCGAACCCAGACACAGCACCACCAGCAGCAATCCCACCCCGAGCAGCCGTCCCGGCGACGACTGCGCGAACAGGCGTAACCGTGCCGGATTCAACCATTTCCAGGCCTGCGTGATCCGGGGGCGGACGATGCCCGCTCGGCCGGAGACGGGCGCCGGTTCCGGGTGGGCCGGGTCGGGTTCGAATACCACCCGATCCACCGCCAACCGCGTCATGTCCACCCTCCAACTCTGGGCGCCGTGTGCGCTGTATCGCTTCGCCGGTGCCGCGCGAGATCGCCCACACCGCGCCTATGAGCCTATTCGGTATTCTCCACGAGCGCGCCCCGACCTCCACAACCCTCACCCATTCGGTGCCGTGGGGCAGGATGGAGGCGACGGTCGACGAGGGCGGTGCGAGATGCGTGGAGACGGTGACGGTTGGTCCATAAGCCCGGGTGGGGTGCGGCACTGGGGCCTGTTCGGTGCGGCCGGGCTGCTGTTGCGCGCCCCGCTCGGTACGGGTGGTTCGGCGGTGCTGCTACAGCATCGCGCCCTGTGGAGCCACCAGGGCGGCACCTGGGCACTGCCCGGCGGAGCGCGCGACAGCGATGAGACGGCGGTACACGCCGCGGTCCGCGAAGCCGACGAGGAAGCCGGGATCAAGGCGGCCGATATCCGGGTCCGCGCACAACGGGTCACCGCCACCGCCCCGAGCGGCTGGACCTACACCACCGTGATCGCCGACGCCGGTAAACCGCTGCCGGTCTTCCCGAATATGGAAAGTGTGGAGCTCGCCTGGGTTCCCGAGAACGAGGTCGATCAGCGTCCGCTGCATGCCGGTTTCGCCGACGCCTGGCCGGGACTGCGGGCCACCTCCGCCCGGATGGACCCGCAGGAATGCTCGGCGGCCGAAGCGGCGGAACTGGTCGCCACGCTGCCGCGCACGGTCGACCTGGGGGCGGAGTTCATCTGGCTGCATGCCGAACCGGGCGGTCCGGGTGAGCGCGCGGTACTGCTGAACCCCCCGTACCCGCCGGAGGATCCGGAGCCCAGCGGTGCCCCGGATCCGGTGGGCGGAGGGGGCGATCCGGGACCGGGGGCCGCACCGGCGGATTCCCGGGTGCTCGGAATCCCGCGCAGTGCCGTGCTGGGACCCGAGGACTGACATGGACTTCGTCGCCGGCGAAACCACGCGCGCGAGCAGACCGTACGTATTGCTGTCGGTCGCGACCAGTGTCGACGGTTATATCGACGATACGGAGCCCGACCGTCTGCTGCTGTCCAACGACGCGGATTTCGACCGGGTGGACGGGCTCCGGGCCTGGGCGGACGCGATACTCGTCGGTGCCGAGACCGTGCGGCGCGACAATCCACGGCTGATCGTGCGGGACGAGTCGCGACGCGCCGAGCGGGTCGCCGCGGGCCGGACCGAACACCCCCGCAAGGTGACGGTGACCGCGAGCGGTGATCTGGACCCGGACGCGCGTTTCTGGCATCACGGGACCGCCGAACACGCACCGCTGGTGTACACCACCGAGAACGGCGCGCACCGACTGCGCGACCGCTTCCCCGGAACCGCCGAGATCGTGACGCTCGGCCCGGACCTCGGATTCGGGCCGCTGCTCGACGATCTCGGTGCCCGCGGTATCGGGCGGCTCATGGTGGAGGGCGGCGGCCGGATCCACACCGCCTTCCTGGCCGGAGGATTGGCCGACGAACTACAGCTCGCCGTCGGGCCCACCCTGGTCGGCGACCCGGCCGCACCGCGTTTCCTGCATCCCGCCCGGTTCCCCGGTGGCTCCACCCACCGGATGCGTCTGATCGATATCGACCGGCTCGGCGATATG
>JABFXT010000870.1 GCA_013361595.1 Nocardia sp.
ACCGCTGCGAGTTCCGGTACTCGTTCTCCCCGGCGTACAGCTCGGCCAGCGGTGCGGCCCGGGAAACCGACGGTTCCCGGGCCTCGTAGTAGGCGGTGTAGATCTCCGCGGTCCGGATCAGACCGTTCATCGCCGCGTAGCCGTCGATGACGATGTGATGGACCCGCGAGTACCAGATGTAGTCACGGTCGCCGGTGCGCAGCACCGCGTTGAAGACCAGCGGGTCGTGCTCGAAATCGATCGGAGTGCGGGCGTCCTCTTTCATCCAGGCAAGGGCGGCGGCGTGCGGGTCCGGCTCGGACCGCAGATCCAGTCGCGCCCAGCCCGGCCGGGTCGTCGGATCGATCACCTGGTGGGGTACCCCGTCGACCTGCACGATGCGCTGCAGCCCGATCTCGGTCTCCACCCCGAAACGTTCGATCGCGTACAGCAGCAGGCCCGGATCGAGATCCCCGTGGAACTCCACATACTCGGCGACGATGAGAGGGATATCGGGCTGGATCCGCTGGGCGTACCACATCGCCGTCTGAGCGGGTGTGAGCGGAAACGGTTCGACCGAAACTTCGGCCGACGAACTGCTATCGACCCCGGTGGCCGACGATCTCATCAATCACTCCGTTCTACAGCTCGACACTCCCCGAACAGCCCACAACCGGCCGTACCGGCCATGGGGTGTGATTCACGACTGGTTATTCGGAGCATCACGTTGAATGGATTGCAGTCGAAACCGAATGGTTACCTGGAGCCGGAGGAGACATCGGACCACAGTGTCCGAATTCCGGCGCGCCGGTCACGCAGAGACGCGGAAGATCGCTTCACTTCTCACCCGGCGGGGCCGGGCATTGCCTAGATACTACGCACAAGAGGCCAGCATGTTTACCCCTCGCTACCGAAAAATAAACGCTGTGCAAATCGGAAGAACCGCAAGCAGCCCGCGCGTCGTCACGGATCCGCCGGTGGCGACGGAACCCGATTCGGCGGTCAGCCGCGCACGGGCGCCGCGGCGGTCCCGGCCCGCCCGCGACCTACTCGCCCGGCGATCGAGAGCACCACACCGGCCGCCGTCAGGAGCACGGCGACCAGCTCCGGCCAAGGCCCCAGCACGGTCGCCGGGGTGTGCGAATCACGTAGCGGCACCTCGGCGACCAGCGCCTCGGGTACGAACAGCGCGCTCTCCTGCCGCACCGATCCGTCCGCGGCGATGATCGCGCTGACCCCCGAAGTGGCGGCCACGACCAGCGAGCGCCCGTGTTCGACCGCCCGCACCCTGGACATCGCAAGTTGCTGGTAAGTCATTTCACTGTCGCCGAAAGTCGCATTGTTCGTCGGGACCGTGAGCAATTGCGCACCCGAGCGCAGCGAATCCCGGAAGGCCCGGTCGAAAGCGACCTCATAACAGGTTGCCACCCCGATTTCCGTACCCGCGGCCCGAATTGTTCCGTCCCCGTGACCCGGCACAAAGTATCCTGCCCTGTCCGCATAGTCCGAAAAGAGACGAAAAAATCCGCGCATCGGCAGGTATTCCCCGAAAGGCTGTACTATTTTTTTGTCGTGACGCTCCCCCGGACCGCTTTCCGCGGTCCAGACCATTACCGAATTCGTGGTGGTCCCGTCCCCGTTGACCAGCACAGCTCCCACCAGGATGGGCGCCGAGACGCGGCGGGCGGCCGCCGAGATGAGCGCCGCGGCGTCCGGATTGCGCAACGGGTCGATATCGGAGGAGTTCTCGGGCCACACGACCACATCCGGGGCCGGAAACAGACCGGCCGCTACTTCATCGGCCAGTTGCTCGGTCCGGCGGACATGATTGTCGAGCACGGCTCGGCGCTGAGCGTTGAAATCCAGCCCCAGGCGCGGCACGCTGCCCTGAACAGCGGCCACGGTAATGGTCCGGTCACCGTCCATCGGGCCGGGCAGTGTCGCGTGAAGTCCGAGCCCGGCCGCGGCGAGCAGCACACAACTCGCCGCCGCGGCCGCGGTCGCCACCCGGCCGGCACCGTTGCGCCCGGATTCTGCCCCGAGCCCACCATCGGTGTCGGTACCGGCCGTACGGCTCTCCACAGCGGTCGCCGTCGTCCCGGGGAAACCGATCGCCCGGAGCAATCCCAGCACCACCGCCGCCCCACAGGTACCGCTGAGCGCCACCGCGAAACTCACCAGCGGCGCACCACCGTAGGCGGCCAGCGGCAGAAACCACCCGTCGGCCTGGCCGAACGCCAGCCGCCCCCAGGGAAACCCGCCGAACGGGAAACTGGACCGCCCCCATTCGGCGGCCGACCAGGCCAGCGCCAGCCACAACGGCCATCCGGGCAGGCGGCCCAGCAACCGGCCGAGCACGCCGAACAGACCCACATACACCGCGCACGCGATGGACAGCGCGAGCCACGGCAGCGGGCCCACATATATGCCGGTCCACGGCAGCAGCGGTAGGAAGAAACCGAGCCCCGCGAGGAATCCGTATCCGAAACCGGACCGCAGCCCGGTCCCGCTGCGCACGATCAATGTCAGCAGCGCGATGCCGGCGGGCGCGAGAAACCACCACGGCCGCGGCGGGAAACTGCCGAAGAGCAGGGCACCGGCGAGGATCGCGCCCACCCACCGCAGCAGCACCGGGTAGCGGGCGAGCCCGCCGATCCACCGAATCGCCGAACTGTCACCCTGTACCACTGCTGCGTCCTGTTCCATTCGAGCCGAGATCACGCGGTGTAGATGGTGGCGCCGTCGTGCACGGTGCGCAGGCAGCGCGGCAGCGCGGCATCCGGGGTCAGCGACGGCAGACCGGGCACCCGCGACCGCGGATCGGTGGACCAGCGCTGTACCGAATCGGCGGACGCGGCGACCACCAGCTCGCCGGCCTCCCACACCGCGTACGAGGCGGGCGCTCCGGGTACCAGTGTCCCCGCGACCCCGTCCCGCACGCCGCCCGCCCGCCAGGCACCACGGGTGGCGGCGGCGAAAGCGGCCCGGGGGGAGAGCCCGTGCCCGGGCGTGCGGTGGTGGACCGCCGCACGGACGGCCGCCCACGGATCGAGGGCCGTCACCGGCGCATCCGAACCGATGGCCAGCGATACCCCGGCCGAGGCCATGGCAGCGAACGGGTTCGACGCGGCGGCCCGGGTGGCGCCGAGACGATCGGCGTACATACCGTCCGGACCGCCCCAGGCGAGGTCGAACGCGGGCTGCACACTCGCGATGACCCCCCAGGAGGCGAGCGCCTCGATCTGCGCCGCGTCGAGCAGTTCCGCGTGCTCCACCCGATGCCCGCGGGCGGCTACGGCCGGACCGCCCAGTTCGGCCACGACCTGTCCGAACCCGGCCACGACCGCGTCGAGCGCACCGTCACCGATCGCGTGGAAGCCGGCCTGCACACCCGCCTCGGTGCAGGCCCGCACGTGCGCCGCGATATCCGCGGCGTCGAGATAGCCGATACCGGTCCCGGGGTTGTCGGCGTAGGAATCACGCAGCCAGGCGGTATGCGAGCCGAGAGAACCGTCGACGAACAGATCACCGGCCAGCCCGTGCGCGCCGAGCTCGGCCAGCAGCGTGCGCGCCTCGTCCGCGGTCCGGACCGCCTGCCCCCAGTAGGCCCGCACCTGCACACCGTGCGCGAAGGCGAGCAGCTCACGCAGATCGGTCTCGCCTTCTATCTCGGGCCCCGCGCATTCGTGCACCACCGCCACCCCGTGCGCGGCCGCGGCGTCGAGCGCGGTCCGCCGCGCCGTATCCCGCTGTTCCCGGGTGAGCCGGGTGCGGGCCGCGGCCCGCACGAGATGGTGTGCGTCGGCCCGGACCGGCTCGCCGGCCACGAATCCGGTGGCCGACCTCAGCCCGGCCACCTCGTCGAGCAGCGCCGAGGACGCTACCGCCGAATGCACATCCACCCGCGCCAGGTAGACCGCTCGACCGGGTCCGGCGGCGGCATCCAGTTCGGCGACGGTCGGCGGCCGGCCCTCGGGCCAGCGGGTCTCGTCCCAGCCGTCGGCCAGGATCGCGCCGCCGGGGTACCGGGCGGCGTATCCGGCGACCAGTTCCAGGCAGTGGGTGAGTGAACGCGCCGCCGACAGGTCGAGTCCCGAGAGTTGGAGACCGAGCGCGGTGGTGTGCAGATGGGGCTCCACGAACGCGGGGGTCACGAACGCGCTGTCGAGCTCGACTACCTCTGCGTCCGGATGCAATGCGCGGCCCACATGATCGGCGCCGAGCCATACGACGACACCGTCGGTCACCGCCATGGCGGTGGCATCGGGCGCACTCGAACTGTAGATCCGGCCTCCGACCAGCAGCTGCGTACTCACGGGGGTCCAGTCTGCCGCACCGCTGTGGACGTCGCGCGGCCCGGTCCCGCCGGCGGACGCCCGGCCCCGGGCCGCCGCGGCACCGGATCACCCTCCGGTCGGCGGCGAATTACGCTGCCTTTCATGAACAACACGCTCGGCGCGGTCGGCACGGCCGAATACGTTCTGCTCACCACCTTCCGCAAGGACGGCACCCCGGTACCGACACCACTGTGGGCGGTGGCCGACGACGACAAACTCTATGTCTGGACCGTCACCGACAGCTGGAAAGTGAAGCGGCTGCGGCGTAACCCGGAGGTGACGCTGCAACCGTGTGATTACAAGGGCACCCCGCGCGGCGAGGTCGTCCACGGCACCGGACGTATTCTCGACGGCGAGGGCAGTGCCCGCGTACGCCGCCTGATCCGCCGCAAATACCGGTTCACCGGTCCGCTGGTGGTGCTGGGCAGCACGCTGCGCCGCGGAAAGTCCGGCACCGTCGGAATCGAACTCACCCCGACTTCCACACCAGCCGCCCCGGAATAACGGCGCCCCGGGTGGCCGGGCACTTCACCGGGTGGATATCCGGGACGTGCCCGCGCCGGGATATTCACCCTTCGTCGCGGACGCCCGGCACGGCCGAGCACATGGGCCGGCCGGGGCAATCCGGCGCCGGCCCGCCGCGAAGGGCGCAACATTCGCGCAATCGGCAGGCCGGCACTCCGGACCGCGAATTCGCTCGTCGGCTGCCGTGCACGGACCGGGCAGCCGACAACGCCCCCGCCCTCGATACGGCCAGGCGGATCATTCCGCGTGCGGACGCAGCCACTGTTCCAGGTCATCGGCCGCACCGAGTTCGGCGGCCAGTTCCGCCCGCTCCGCCTCGGTCAACCCGAGTGCCGCCAGGTCGGCGCGGCGCTCGGCGGCCCGGTCCGGTTTGCCGAGCGCGATCGCCAGTTCGGCCAGCGCCGCGAAGGCCCGGGCCCGGTCCGTCCGCCCGGCTTCGGCGCCGTGCCGGTGCAGCCCGGCCTCGATCGCTCGTTCCGCGGCCTTGTCGTCGGATTTGAAATCGCGCAGGATCCGGGCATTGTCGAGCACCTGCGCCAAACCGGACAATGTCGCCGATCCGCCGTATTCCAGGCCCTCCGGTTCATTGCGCTGGATATAGGTCACCCAGTTGCCGTCCGGGTCGATCACGCTGAAACGGGTCTGGCCGGGGCGGAAGCGGGTGATCCGCCCGAGTCCCCGGGCCGGGATCCGGCCGAACCGTTCACGTAGCGCCGCGCTGAAAGCCCGGTGCCGCTGTGCGGCGTCCGCCACCATGACCAGGCAGCCCGTCTGCTCCCGGGGCGGGCTACCGGCGGGTGGGTCGGCGAAATGGAGTTCACAGTCGTGGGCCGAGATCGCGCCGTATATATAAGGCCTCGCCTGTTCGTAGGTGACCGTGTATCCCAGCGCCCGGTAGAAGTCGAGCGTGCGGGCCAGATCGTGAGTGGGCAGCACCGGTACCGCGGTATCTCCCATGAGAACCCTCCCAATAGTCAATTTTGACTACCCGAGACTAGATCGCACTACACCGGGAAGTCAAATTTGAGTACCGTACTGTTCCGGTGACGGAAGGAGCGACGATGGCAGCGGTTCGGTTGCTGGTTCTCGGAGTGACACGTCGGCAGCAGCCGACCCACGGTTACGCGGTGCGCCGCGAACTGCTGTCCTGGCGCGCCGACACCTGGACCAATGTGCAGCCCGGTTCCATCTACCACGCGGTCAAACAGCTCACCCAAGAAGGAAAACTACGGACACTCGGCACCGAGGACGGCGGCCGCGGACCGGGCCGGACCCTGTTCGAACTGACCGACGCCGGCGAGGCCGAGTTTCTCGAACGGATGGACGAGGCACTGACCAGCGTGGACATGGAGGAGCTCGGCGCCGGAATCGCATTCATGGACGCGCTGCCCCGGGCGCATGTGATCGCCAAACTGCGCGAACAGCGCGAGAACAGTCGCGCCGTCCGCGACGATCTGGTGGCCATGGCCGGCGACTATCCGAGCCGCTACGAACCCCCCCACGCCATCGACCTACTGGATCTGTGGAGCGGCGTCTTCGACAACCTCACCGGCTGGACCGCCGGCGTACTCGCCCGGCTGGAACGGGGCGAATACCGCATGGCCGACGATTCGTAGCCGGCCGCCGGGTGCCATCCGTCCGCGAACGCCCGAACTAGCCCGGATCGCCCGGGTTCCGCTTGTCCAGCGAGGGCGGACGCACTTCCAGCGCGGTCGCGGATTTCGGCCGGTCATCGGTGTACCACTCGCTCACCACGACACCGTCGACGATATCGGCGTCGATCACCGTGGGCCGGTACGGCGCCGCCGCGGCGATCTTCGCGACCCGGCGCGCGGCCAGGGCGGCCAGTACCGGCCGGAACAGGGCTCGGGTCGGCGGCAGCAGCATCAGCAGGCCGACCACCGAGGTGACCAGGCCGGGTACGAACATGAGCAGGCTGCCCAACCCCACCAGTGCGCCGTCGGCGACCGCGGCGCCGGGGGTGATCTCGCCGCGGGAGGCGCGGCGGAACTGTTCACCCACCCGTCGCCACTGGGAACCGAGCAGCAGCATGCCGGCGGCGGAGCTGGCGATCAGCAGCAGAATCGCGGGGAACGCGCCGAGCCAGGCGACGGCGGCGGCGAAGGCGGCGATCTCGACGACGAGGTAGACGAGGAAACCGAGAGCGGGCATGAGCGAACCTTTCGGGTCGGACTACCAGACCAACGA
>JABFXT010000338.1 GCA_013361595.1 Nocardia sp.
AAGGTCCTCGGCGGGGTCACCGAGACAGACCTCGTCCCAGTCGACCACCCCGCTCAAGCGCGGGAGCCCGTCGATGTTCTCCCACACCACGGTCTCGGGGCCGAGGTCACCCTGCACCACCGCCGCAGTGAGGTGAGGAAGGGATTCGATGGCGGCGAGTTCCTGGTCGGCACGCCGACGCCCACCGGCGGACATGAGCTCGAAAAGCTCGGCGCGGACATCGGCCGCGAACCGCGGCCACCGGTCTTCCAGAGCAGGTAGGGCCGCCCGTACCCTATCGTCGCTGCCGGCTCTGGCCAGATCGGCCAGCAGTCCGACGTACTGGCCTGCGACCACATCGGCCACTTGCGGGTCGTCGAGTGCCTCAGCGGCCAACGGAGCTCCAGGAACACGGCTCAACACCAGGAACGGCTGCTCACTGATGCCGTCCGCACCGCCTTCCTCCAGCGGAACCGGCACACGGAAACCCAGGTCGAATCCGGCCATGACACGCAAAACAGCCGCTCGCCGCGGCAGCCGGACCGCCGCGGCCTCGGTGCGAGGCAGACACACGACCCGATCCGGTCCGACCACCACCAAATGGAACTGCCCCTCCTGGACAGTGAAATCCCCGCGTCCGGCATCCGGCATCAACTTGCTCAATACAGCCCGATGCGGTCCGATCACCGTCTCCACGACACAACCCACTCTCGCCACATTTCGGTTCAGCTTCACACGTTGATGACACGAATCGCAGTCACCAGCATTCCAGAGCTCAGATCACGGATCGCTTCGAGATCTTCCAGTCGCTGGAGCAGTGTGGCATTCACAGCGCTCACCTCAATTCTCGGTGGAGTCGGCGCGGGTGGCCGCGGCGAGGGAGGTCAGAACCCGGGTCAGTTCCTGGGCGGGATCATCCGGGGCGACAGGGGCCCGCCAGGCGATGTAGCCGTCGGGCCGGATCAGTGTGGCGCCGGTGGAATCGAGGCCGTAGGCGTGCTCGAACGCCTCGTGGTCGTCGAACTCGACGTCGGTTCCGGCCTGCTGGAAATCGACTCCTATGCCCAGCTGCGTGGTCGCGTGGGCGGCTGCGGCGGCCCAACGCTCATCGGCGGAGAGCAGGACCCAGTCGCGTTCGATCAGATCGAGCGTGGAGCGCTTGTCGTCGCCGATGCGCACCCACTGGTGCGGGGCGCGGGTACCGGGCTGACCCGCCCACCGCTCGGGGGGTTGCGCGGGCGGCAAGGACGCGTCCGCACCCGACACCGCAGCCGAGCGGTACAGCTGCCCCAGCTCGATGGCCGAATCGTCGAGCACGGGGGTATCAGGGGTATCGACTTTCAAGAAGGCCTTGTAGTCGGCGCGAGCGAACAGTTGATCGTGACGCAGGTCTGCGGTCGGGCGGCGCTCGGCATCGTAGGTGTTCAGCAGCCGCGGGTCCGACTCGCCCGAGAGCACCGCGGCCAGCTTCCAAGCAAGATTGTGCACATCGTCGATGCCGGTGTTGGCGCCGTACCCGCCGCGGTTGGGCGGCAGTTGGTGCGCTGCGTCACCGGCGAGGAAGATTCGTCCCTGCGAAAAGCGGTCGGCGATCAGACCCGCCAGCTTCCACCGGCCGGTGGTGATGAGTTCGATGGGGATATCGGTACGGCCGATCGCGCGCTGCACCATTTCGATCTGCTGGACGGGGGTGCGTTCGACGTCATCGGAGAGCATCAGCACCCACCGGCCATCGGAGTAGGTGGTCAAGAACGCCGTGAAGTCGGGCTGCTCGATCTCGAACTGGACCACGCCGCGCTGCAGGTAGTCGTCGAGAGGGGCCCGGAACAAGATGCTGCGCTGCACCGACAGTGGGCCGACGCCGTGACGCTCGATCCCCAGGTCGGTGCGCACTGGGCTGTCTGCGCCATCGGTGGCCACCACATAGCGGGCACGCAAATCGTACTGGTGGCCGTCGTCACGGCGGCGCAGCGTCGCGGTGACGCCCTCGGCGTCCTGAGCCAGGTGCAGCAGTTCGGTGCCCAGACGTAAGTCGGCACCGCACTCGCGGGCTCGTTCACGCAGTAGCGGTTCGAGTTTGTCCTGGGTGATCGCGATCGCGTGGACCGGCGACTGGTCGGCGCCGTAGGAACCCTTGCCGCCGGGGCTCCAGGGATATTCCTCCAACCAGGTGCCGCTGAGGCTCTCCACCCGGGCGCGCCGCGGCGGTTTCATGCCTTGCAGTGAGGCGGGCACCTCGACGCCGGTCTGACGGAAGTGCTCGATGGTGCGGGTGGTGAAACCGATCGCCCGGGGGTGCGGCGAGCTGCCGTAGTGCTTGTCGACCACCACGACGGGCACGCCCTGCCAGGACAGGAAAACCGCCGCGGACAGTCCGACGAGGCTTCCGCCGACGATGAGGACCGGTGTCTGTTCGAGTTCGTTGACGCTCATTTCGATCATCCCTTCCGAGGTCTCGCTGGTACCCATTCAAGAAAACACAATCGACTAACAAATGCAAGTGACTTACATATCTAACTCACTTTCGACTTCTGGTAACGTAGGCGCATGCCTCCTGAACCACTCGGACGCCGCGCCCGCAGGAACTCCCAGACCCGCCGCGCCCTCGCGGACGCCGCCGAGCAGCTGTTTCTGGAGAAGGGCTACGACCAGGTCAGCGTGAAGGAGATCGCCGACGCGGTGGACATCTCGGTGCCGACGATGTTTCGCCACGTTCCCGACGGCAAAGAGGCCATGATGTTCGACGACGGTGTCGAACGTCTCGAAAGCCTGCTGACCGCGGTCACCCAGCGGCCGGCCGGACAGTCACTGATGGCGGCGCTGCGCGAGTTCCTGCTGGGGCGGGGGCTGTTCCTCATCGATCCGAGCCCGGAGATCCGCCGTCGCACCGACCTGATCATGAGCACCCCCGCATTGCGCGAATACTCGCGCCGATTGTGGATCCGGTGCGAGGCCCCCTTGGCTGCTGCGATCGCCGCCGAGTTGGGCAGGCCGCCCGAGGACATCACTGCCCGTGCTGTCGCGCGCTACGTCCTCGAGATTCCTCAATTCGTCGGCGGCGAGCCCGATCCCCGCGCCGCCCTGGATGCGATTTTCGCCTTGCTGGAACACGGCATGCACGGCATGACCTGACTTCGGCCACCATGAACACCCCATCCGGACATATGACCTGCCCCACCGTCCGCCGCAACGGTAGCGCTGCCATTGCGCCCGTCGCCTCGTGCGCCTTCAGCGGTCGTGGGCTCCGGCGGGTGATCCGACTGGGCCGCCAGGCCCTGGCACGCTTGCGTCAAACGCTCCGTCACACCGGCCTCGGCCCCCGGGGCCGGCGGAGCGGCACGGCGATCGGCCAGCGCCTCACACTCTCATCCGCTCAGTCACGGATTCCGAATTAGATAATCGACAGACGTCACAGTTTCGAATTCGATAATCGTGGCGTGTCGAGGTCGGAGTTGTGCGACGCCGCCCGCTCCCCGTGCCCGGTCGGCGGCGGTTCAGACCATCCGAGCCGGGACCGCGGTGATCAGACCGCCGTCCACCAGCAGATCCTGCCCGTTCACGTAGGAAGCCTCGTCCGACGCCAGAAAGGCCACCGCCGCAGCGATATCCGCCGGCGAACCCAGCCGACCGACAGCGACCGACGATATCGCGGCAGCCTTCGCCTCCTCGGACACCTCGGCCCGATACGAGGGCGTATCGATATATCCGGGGCTGATCGAATTCACCCGGATACGCCGCGGCGCGAGCTCCGCGGCCAGGGTCTGGGCGAGATTGCGTACCGCCGCTTTGGTCGCCGAATACAACGAAGCGGCCGGAACGCCTCGATGCACCGCCCACGACGAATTCACCACTATCGCACCGTGATCGGACACCAGCGGTAGCGCCTTCTGCACGGTGAAGAACACACCCTTGAGATTCGTGGCCACCACACGATCGAAATACTCCTCGGTGATCTCGGCGGCGGGGACGAAAGCGGCGGTCCCGGCATTGGCGAACACGATATCGAGACGACCGAAACGGGACCGCACCGTCTCCATGAGGGCATCGAGATCGCCCGGGACGGCGACATCGCCGGACACGGTGACCAGCCGGTCGCCCGCGTCCAGATCCTGCGCGGCGGTGGCGAGTCCGGCGCGGTCGCGACCGGTGATGATCACCCGCGCTCCCTCGTCCAGCAGGCGGCGCGCGGTCGCCAGGCCCATACCGCTGCTACCGCCCGTGACCAGGTCGAATCTACCGTCGAAACGAGAAGGAGTGCGTGACATTACGGAACCTTTCCACAGAGCAATTGGTTCGATGAACATCGAACCGAATGGGAACATTCCGCTATCCGGGCCGACAACCGCGCCCGCCGCGACATCGACGACTACCGGGGCGCATGCTGGTGAAATCCCACCACTGCTGCTAGACACCTGTATAGATGCTCGTCCGTGTAACTCGGCCGAGTAACACGGACGAGCACAACGGAGGAAACACCGATGAGCACAGAAAACCCCGTATCGGTCGTCATCGGTGGCGCCTCCGGAATCGGCTGGGCCACCGCACAACTCATGGCCGAACGCGGCGACACCGTCGTCATCGCCGACCTCGACGGCGACGCCGCGAACACCCGCGCCGCCGAACTCGGCCACCCGGCAAGCGGCCACCACGTCCAAGTCACCGACGAGACCGTCATGCACGCCCTCTTCGACACCGTCACCACACAACACGGCCCCATCGACACCGTCGTCGACTGCGCCGGAATCTCCCGGCCCGGCACCCTCGCCGACCTCACCCTCGACGACTGGAAAACCACCCTCGACGTATGCCTCACCGGCGCATTCCTGACCGTGAAAGAGGCAGCACGCAGCCTGCGCGACGGCGGATCAGTGGTATTGGTCGCCTCACTCAACGGCCGTCAACCCGGCGTCGCCATGGGCGCGTACTGCTCGGCCAAAGCCGGCGTACTCATGCTCACCGAAGTCGCCGCCATGGAACTGGCACCCCGCGGCATCCGCGTCAACGCCGTCAACCCCGGATTCGTGCACACACCACTCACCCACGGCGCGACACTGGTCCCCGGACTCGTCGAGGAATACATCGAGAACACACCACTCGGACGCGCCGGAACACCCGCCGATATCGCCCGGACAATCGGATTCCTCACCTCCCCCGCCGCTAGCTGGATGACCGGCGCCGCCATCGACCTCGACGGCGGCGCCCACACCAAACGCTATCCCGACATCGTCGCGCGGATCGCGGATCTGACAGCCGGCACCGAAACATCGTGAACCACGAGAGCAGACGTCAACGCGGCGCCGGACCCGTGAAACCGAGCTCACCCAAGGCAGCCGCACCCGGCGCGGCGAAGGATCCACCGGCCAGAACCAGCGTGCGGGCCCGCTGATTCAAACACCCGGCCGACTCGAAAGCGGCCGCCACCGCAGGCAGCGATCCAGGGCTACCGTCCAACAGGGCGGCAGCACGCTCCACGATCGCCGCGGCCACCGGATCACCGTCCGTCACCGCCCGCGCCGTCGCCAACCGCTCCCGCGCGTCCGGATCACCCATCAGAACCGCCGCCTCGGCACGTAACGCCACATACCAGTGCCGCCACACCCAGACCGACCGCTGATCCATCTCCGCCGGCTCCGCCGCCAACGCAGCCGCGGCACCAGCCGCATCCCCCTCGTGCAACAACACCAGCGCATCGAAAACCGCGAAGTAGGCATCTCGCCGCGCCGGCCTCACAGCGAGCTCGCCGGCGATCCCCAGCCACTCGGCGCGAGCCGACACCGCACCGCGCAGCCCATGAACCATCGCCACCGCGGCCGCCGCCGGCCCCAATGTCGGAGCATGCTCGCGCCCCGCGAATATCCACGCATCCAGAAAGCGATCCGCAGCCGCCAGCACCTCATCCGACCGGCCTGCCAGCGCATCCGCCACCAACAGCCGCGACGTAGCGAAATCACCCCGCTCCGCCAGCAACGGCAGATCCCGCAACTGCTCACCCCAACGGCGCGCACCCGCCAGATCACCCACCCCGATACACGACTCGGCCGCCTCCGCGAGCGCATTCATCCGCTCCAGCGCGCTCGCCGGCGTCACCGGCACCGCCGCGAGCAACTCCACGCGCCGCCGAGCCGTATCCACCGAACCGAAAGTATCGCCCGCCCACAACTGCGCCGCCGCAAGCGCGTCCAACGCCGCACTCCGTACCAGCGGATCGCCGACACAGAACGCCGCCTCGACCGCACGCTCCGCCGCACCGACAGCCATATCCACCGCCGAACCGGACACCGGTCGCGCCGAATCACCGGAATCCGACGGCACCCCGCATTCGGCCAACGCGATCGCCGCGGCCGCACCGAGATCCGCCCCGGCCAGCACACGAGCCTCCGACAACAGCGCTGCCGCCTCCACCACCGGAAGCGGCCCGGCGAAAGTCTCGGCCATCCGATAAACCGTGATCGCGGCAGTCGCCAGATCTGTCGCCGCCGCAGCCCGATCACCCGCGCCCCGCGCGATATCGGCAGCCGCCCGCAACAGCCGATACATATCCGCACCGTCCAACCGGCAACCCGCCACCGCCGCCGCCTCACGCAGCGCAGCCGCCGCGCGAACCGAGTCACCGGCCAGCGCCGCCGCCTGCTCGTACCGGCGCTGCGACTCACCGACCAGATTCCGGGCAAAGGTCAGCGCCGCCAGCGACAACGCCAGATCATGAGCCGACCCCTGGAACTCGGGCTTGTCCGCGGCCCACCCGAGAGCGGCCCGCAGATCATCGGCCGCCGCATCGAACACAACCCGCCACCCACCCCCCGCACCGGGCAGATCCCGCACCAGCACCGCACCGACCTCCACACACCGGCGCAAATGCCGGGCCCGGACCTCCGCCAGTTCACCGGCCTCATCGAGTCGTTCCATCGCGTACTGGCGAATCGTCGTCAGCATCCGGTAACGAGTACCGGCCGAAGACATGACGGCAACCAACAGACTCTGCTCCGCCAACCGCGCCAAACCATCCGCGACCACCACCGGTTCCAGCGGCGCGAACCCGGCCACCCCAGC
>JABFXT010000254.1 GCA_013361595.1 Nocardia sp.
TGACGTGACCCGGACCGGGTCGGCCGCTCTCGCCGCCGGATCGCGGCCGGCTCTCGCCGGAGAAGGACGGGGTGCCGCTCGGCTCGCCCCGCCGGCCGGCCGTTCCGCGCTCGACGGGCGGATCGACCGGTTCCCCCGACCCGCGTGACCCGCTCAGCGACCCCAGCATGCGCGCGAACCGCCCCGTCCGCCGCGCCGAGCGGTCCTGGTCCGCCGCTACCGGCGGGACCTGGTGGCCGCTGCGTACCGGCCCGGACCGGTGGCCGTCCGGGCGCGCGGCGCCGGACTCGGCGGTGGGCAGTGGACGGGTCGGTGGCGGGGCCGGTCGAGGGTTGCCGGGGTCGGGCTCGTGATTGCGGTGTGGCACGTTCGGCGGGGGGTAGCGGTCGAAACCTGGATGCCGCTGGGGTGGCGGAGACTCGCCGGCGGGCCACTGACCGCGATCGGAACCGGAGGGCTCGCGGGAAGTGGGCACATCATCAATTCTGGCCCACGGCGGCGGCCCGCAAACGCCCCCCTGCTCACGACGGCCGGAAAGTGAGATGTGTCGCTCTCGGCCGCGCCGGTCAATCCGGGACGAAACGGACTTCGAACACCGTGGGCCAGTACTTTCCGGTGATCAGGAAGCGGTCGGTGCCCGGGATCTGGGCGATACCGTTGAGCACGTCGGTCTGTGCGCGCTCGGTGGCCGGCAGCAGTCCGGTGGCATCGACGACGCCCAGGACACGCCCGGTGTCCGGATCGATCCGGAGAATCTCGTCGGTGGGCCAGGAGTTGGCATAGACCGAACCGTCCTCGGCGCATTCGAGCTCGTTGAGGCGGGCGTCGGTGTGGCTGGTCAGCGCCACCGAGCCGGTCGGCGCGAAGGTCTCGGGGTCGCGGAAGGTGAGTGCGGCCGAACCGTCGCTCATGACGAGTCGCCCGTCTCGGGTGCACAGACCCCAGCCCTCGCCCGGGTACTCCACCCGGTGTCTCTCGGCCAGCGTCCGCGGGTCCCGCGCGAACGCGACCCCTTCCTTCCAGGTGATCTGCCACAGCGTGTCGCCGGCCAGGGTGATGCCTTCACCGAAGTAGGGCGGCGGGAGCGCGACACGGACCAGTTCCGCACCGGTTTCGCGGTCGGTGGTGCGGATACCGGAGTACCCGACCATCCCGGTGCTCTCGTACAGCACGTCGTCGTCGATTTCGAGGCCTTGGGTGAACGCGCCCAGGTCGTGCCGGTGGGTCGCCAGCACCTCGATACCGAGCCGTGGGACCGCGTCTCCGGTACTCCCGCAGGCGGCTGCGGCGAGCAGGCAGACCAGCGTGGCACCGACCCAGGTACGCCGAGTGCGCTTCATACGGCAAAATGTAGTCCGTGAGCGCAGTATCTGTTTCGGACACCGAGGTGCGGACGATCCTTGCCGGGGCCGTCGACCTGGCTCGTAGTGCGCTCGTGGACCTGGAGCCGACCGGGGTCGGAGTGCATCTGGGGGTCCGCGCCGAGGACGAATGCTCGGCAACGCACCGCTTCGAGGCCACCCTGCCCGGCTACCACGGATGGCAGTGGGCGGTGGTGGTGGCGGCCGCGCCGGACACCGACCGGGTGACCGTGAGCGAGTCGGCGCTGCTGCCCGGGCCCGACGCGCTGATCGCGCCGGACTTCGTGCCCTGGGATCAGCGAATCCGCCCCGGCGATCTGGCGCCGGGCGATCTGCTCGCCCCGGCCGCGGACGATTCGCGACTCGCCCCCGGTTACACCGCCACCGGCGACCCCGAGGTCGACGAGGTGGCCGGCCAGGTGGGGCTGGGCCGGAAACAGGTGCTCAGCCGCGAGGGCCGGGAGGATGCGGCCGAACGCTGGTACGCCGAATTCGGACCCGATACCGAGATGGCCAAGGCGGCGCCCGCCACATGTGAGAGCTGCGGTTTCTATGTCCCGCTGGCCGGTGCCCTGCGCGCCTGTTTCGGTGTCTGCGCGAACGCGATGGGCGCCGACGGTCATGTAGTGCATATGGGGTACGGCTGTGGTGCCCATTCGGATACCCGGCTGCCGACCGGCGCCGGATCACCGATCTATCAGGCCTACGACGATGCCGCGGTCGAGCTGGTCGCCGTGACGCCGCCCCCCGGCAGCGAGTCCGGCCGGGCCGCCGGAGCGGCTACGGAGTCCGTCGCCGGTCCCGCCGCGGAGTCCGCGGCCGCGCAGACTTCCGCCGAACTCGCCGGTTCGTCCGCTGTCGATGCCGGCGCGCAGGTGCCCACGGACGGCCCGGCGGCCGAGTCCGCCGGCGAGCAGACCGGGGAAACCAGCGATGCGACCGCGGCGGATCCGGCTGCGCGGATCGAGGGCCGTACCGCCGGGCCGGTCGCCGAGACACCCGGCAGCCCGCAGACCGAATCCGCTCCCGCCGAGCCCGGGGGTTCCACGGCTACCGCCGGCCTCGCTACGGAAAGCGCCGAACCGGTCGATACCGGTGCCGCGAGCGCCGGTCGTCTCGATGCTCCTCGGCCGGATCCGGCTGCCGCGGAAGGGGAGGATCCCGCGCCCGCACCGGAGACACCCTGATCGCCGGACCGCTCACCGAGCCTCGCGCGGCATTGCGCCGGCACCGGTTCCGGGGTTGCCCGGGCCCGTTCGGTGAGCCGCCGTGCGCGGCACGACCGGCGGATCCGGGCACGTAGGCTGGCTCGGGTGAGCGAGACCGGTGCGGTGGGCGAAACGTTCGGGCCAGTGGGAACGGATGCCGGTACCGCGGATCCCTTCGACACCGCGGCACTGCGCGCGGCGGTGCTGGCCGCCTGGCGTGATTCGCCGACCCGGCTGCGTGAGGACGCGACCACCGAGGCCGATCTGGTGCGTGCCGGTTATCGCGATCGGCTGCTGACCGAGCTGGCGCAGAACGCGGCGGACGCGGCGGTGAAAGCGGGCGTCCCGGGCCGGGTCACCGTGCGGTGCACCGGCCGCACGTTATCGGTGGCCAATACCGGCGCGCCACTGGATATATCCGGAGTGCACGCGCTGACCGCGCTGCGGGCGTCGGGGAAATCCGGGAGCGGTGGCGAGACCGGCCGTTTCGGTGTCGGGTTCACCGCGGCCCTGACGGTGAGTGATGAACTCGAATTCCGTTCCACCAGTGGCTCGCTGCGTTTCTCCCGGGAACGCACCCGTGCGGCCCTGAGCGCCGCCGGGGTGGCCGTGCCGCAGGTCGAGAACGAATTCGTGCCGCCGGTGCTGCGACTGGCCTGGCCCGTGGCCGCGGCCCCCGTCGCGGGTGCCGAGTCCGAGATCGTGCTGTCGTTGCGTGACGGTATCGACCCCGGCGCGCTGCTGGAATCCATGCGGGCCGAGGCCGTCGATCTGCTCATGGAATTGCCGGCGCTGCGGGAGATCCGCGTCGGTGACGATGTCGTGCGCGCCGAAACCGGCGACTCGGGACTGCCGGGGGTAGGCGAGTTACGGATCAGCGGCTCCGGGACCGAGCAGCGGTGGTGGGAGTTCCGGACGCCGCGGGCACGCTGGCTGCTGCCGTTGCGTGACGGAGTTCCGGTGCCCGCCGACCCTGATGTGCTGCGGGCGCCGACCCGTTCCGACGAGGAATTATCGCTTCCGGCGGTGCTCATCGCCGATATCCCGATGCAGCCGGACCGCCGTCGGCTGCTACCGGGAACCCATCCGGCCGAACTGGTCGCGGGCTACGCCGATTTCGCTCGCGCGCTACCCCGGCGCTCACGGTTGGTGCTGGTGCCGCCACCGGCGTTCGCCCGCAGTGAGACCGACGGTCTGCTACGTGCGGCGATCCTGCGTGAATTGCGGACCGGAGTATGGCTGCCGGTGGTCGCGGCGCCACCGGACACCGGCAGCGACGAGGTGACCGCGGCCGGCGATACCGACGGCGAAGGCCGGGTGGCGGTACCCTCGCGGGCGAGTGTTTACCCCGATCTCTCTCCCGAGTTGGCCGGGCTGCTGGGTGGGGTGCTGGATCCGCTGGTCGTTCCCGATCTGTCCGGCGCGCGGTACGCCGAAGCGCTCGCGGCACTGGAGGTGCACCGGCTCGGCCCGGCCCGGCTGGCCGAACTCTGCGCCGGGCTGGACCGGTCTCCGTCCTGGTGGTTCGCTCTCTACTCCGCGCTGGAACCCTTCGTCACCGATCCGCTGACGGTGGAGGAACTGGGCGCCCTGCCGGTCCCGCTGGCCGACGGACGGCTGGTGACGGGCCCGCGGACGGTGGTACTGGACGACGAACTCGCCGCCCTGCCCGCCGCGGTTCCGGTGCACTGGGCGCGGCTGGTGCATCCGGAAGCGTCACATCCGCTACTGGCGCGGCTCGGCGCGCAGCGGGCGGGGGTAGCGGATCTGCTGTCGGACCCCGGGCTACAGGCGGAACTGCACGAACACCCCGCCGATCCGGAGACGGTCGAGGCGGTACTGCGGTTGGCCGCGGCCGCCGACCCGGCCGAACTGCCGGATTGGCTCGGCATGCTCGAACTGCCCGACGCCTCCGGTGCGGTGCGACCGGCCGACGAACTGTTGTTACCGGATGCCCCGTTGATCGAACTGCTGGTGCCGGATTCGCCGTTCGGGGTCGTGGCCGGGGAAGTGGTCGCCGAGTACGGTGCCGAGGCGCTGCGGGCGATCGGCGTCGGCTGGGATTTCGGGGTGGTCGCCGAAACCGATCCCACCGGTCCCGACCATCATCTCGACGACGAGGAAACCTGGTGGGCCGAGCTCGCCGCGGACCCCGCGGAGCTGGTCGCGGTCCGTGATCTGGATCTGGTGGACGACGCGGCCTGGCCGGAGGCGCTGTGGCGGTTGCTGACCACGGAACGCACCCGGCCGCTGCTCGCCGATCCGGACGGGTACACGGCGTGGTGGTTGCGTCATCACGCCCGGATCGACGGAGTCGCGCTGGGGGGTTACCGGCATCCGGCGGATACCGAATTCGCCGGACTGCTACCGGAACTCCCGATCACCGGGCTGTCCGCTGTCGATCTCGACGCATTGCGCGGCTGTCTCGCTGATCCCGCGGCCCTGGACTTCGCGCTGATCGAAACTCTGCTGGCAGCGCTGGCCGACGACGAGCGGTCACCCGGTCCGGAAGTGGTGTCGCTGATACACACCCGGCTGGGAGCGGCCGTACCACGACTGGATCTCACCGAGCTCGATCCGCCGGACCGGGTCCGGGCCCTCTCGGGTGCGGTGATCGACGCCGGTGACGCGCTGGTACTGGACCAGCCGTGGTTCGGTCTCGCGGTGCCCGCGGACCGGCTGGTGGTCGCGGATCCGGCGACCGCCGTCGATCTCGCCGCCCTGCTGGATCTGCCGTTGGTATCCGAACAGGTCGACGCCGAAGTGCTCGGGACGGGCCACGAAACCGATTGGGCGGAGGAACCGCTGGGGGTCGTATTGCGCGGGCTTTTCGCGCTGCCGCCGCAGGACGGGCCCCTGATCCTGCACGACGAACTGTGTGTTCGGCTGACGGGTGCGGTGACCGCGACCGCGGCCGTCCCGTGGTGGCGCGCCGGGACCGCGACCCATGTGGTGCGGCCGGGCCGTCCCGGCTGACCGGCGGCGGATCAGTCGGCGTGCCCGGCCAGGGCCTGGGCGAGCAGATCCAGTTGGGTACGAACGCTTTCGCTGTCGTTGTCGACCAGCCAGCGCAGCACGATGCCGTCGATCACGCTCAGGGTGAAGCGGGAGAGCTGGGGCACCGGAACCTTCCAGGTGCTGCCGGTGGCATCACGGGCGTGGTCGAGGATATCGGCCACCGTGGAATCGTTGAAGTTGTACTGTTCCCGGGCGATCGCCAGTTTGGCGGGAGTCTGTTCGCCTTCACGCAGTGCGTAGGTGGTGGTTTCGTAGGTGAGCAGCTGACGTTCCGGTGTGGCTTCGATATTGAGCCACATGAGTTCCAGTCCGGCACGCAGCAGATCGCGCAACGCGGTGTTACCACTGCCCGCTTCCTGCCAGACCGATTCGTTGGCGTCCACCGAATCGCGCAGCTCCATCGACAGCGCCTTGACCAATTCGGTCATCAGCGCGTCCTTGTTCTCGAAGCAGTAGTGCACCACGCCTAGCGAAACGCCCGCGGCCTGAGCGACGTCGCGGGTGGTCACCCCCGCGACTCCCTTTTTCTCGGCAAGGCCGATCGCGGCCTCGATCAGGTGGGCCCGTCGTTCTTCGACGCTCAATCGGGAGGACACCTGAGCGAGTCTGACCCGCTGGACCCGAACAGTCAATTCCCCGGACGAGGGCTACCGGTGCCGAACACCCCGCCGGCCTTTCGGGCCCGCTGCCTCGGACGATGCTCTGTAACGCCGCGGAGTTGGGCGCCGATGTTCACAGCCCGGTCTGCGCGCCCTTGTCGCCGCGCCGCGCACCGCGCCGCTGAATAGCGAAGATCAGGTACCCGAGCAGGCCGACCGCCAAACCCATCAGGCATACCGGGCGCGCCGATTCCCAGCGCTGTCCGCCGGCCCAGACCACCACCGTGGCGACGGCGAACAGCGCGCAGCCGATGGCGAGGACCGGCCGCGGGTCGGTCAGCCACGAGGGGAACTGCGGGAGCTGCGGGGTCATTCGATCAGCGTAACCGCTGTACGCACGCCGATCCGACGCGTGTCACGTATGGTTCACATTGTGACTACCCACTCGGATGTGCGGGCGCTGGCCAGCGACCTCTCGTTGGCGGTGGTGCGTTTGACGCGGCATCTACGGGGGCGGCGTGCGGAATCGCAGATATCGCTGACCCAGCTTTCGGTTCTGGCCACGCTCGGTAACGAGGGCGCGATGACGCCCGGGGCCCTGGCGGCCAAGGAACGGGTCCAGCCGCCGTCGATGACCCGGGTGATCGCCTCGCTCACCGATCTGGGTCTGGTGGAGCGTAATCCGCACCCGACCGACGGACGGCAGATCATCGTCTCGCTGTCCCCGGCCGGGCAGGCGCTGCTCGCCGACGAACGCAGCGCTCGCGAAGCCTGGATGAGCGCGCAGCTCGCGGATCTGGAACCGGAACAGCTCGCGGATCTGGAACGGGCCGTGGCGATC
>JABFXT010000047.1 GCA_013361595.1 Nocardia sp.
TCGGCGCCGTCCTGGACCGCAACGGCCTGCGCCCCAGCCGGGTGTGGATCACCGACGCCGGCCTGGTGGTCATGGCTTCCGAGGTGGGTGTCCTCGATATCGACCAGTCGAAGGTCGTCCGCAAGGTTCGCCTGCAGCCCGGCCGTATGTTCCTGGTGGACACCGCCCAGGGTCGCATCGTCGGCGACGAGGAGATCAAGTCCCAGCTCGCCGCCGAACACCCCTACCGGGAATGGCTCGACGAGGGCATCAAGCATCTCTCCGACCTTCCGGACCGGCCGCATATCCATATGTCGCACGACCGGGTGCTGATCCGGCAGCAGATCTTCGGGTACAGCCTGGAAGAACTGAACCTGCTGATCTCGCCGATGGCCAAGACCGGGGCGGAAGCGCTGGGTTCGATGGGCACCGATACCCCCATCGCGGTGCTGTCGTCGCGGCCACGGTTGCTCTTCGACTACTTTTCCCAGCAGTTCGCGCAGGTCACCAACCCGCCGCTGGACGCCATCCGGGAAGAGGTCGTCACCAGCCTGCGCCGCCATATCGGCCCGGAATCGGATCTGCTGCATCCCAGCCCCGAGTCCTGTCGCCAGATCGTCATTCAGCAGCCGATCATCGACAACGACGAACTGGCGAAGCTGGTCCATATCAACGACGACGGCAGCCAGCCCGGACTGCGCTCGGTGGTCGTACGCGGCCTGTACGAGGTCGCGGCCGGTGGCGAGGGCCTGCGCCGCGCCCTGAACGCGATCAACACTCAGGTCTCGGCGGCCATCGACGGCGGCGCCCGGATCATCGTGCTCTCCGACCGCGAATCCAACGAGAAGCTCGCGCCGATCCCGTCGCTGCTGCTCACCGCGTCGGTGCACCACCATCTGGTCCGGGAACGCACCCGCACCATGGTCGGCCTGGTGGTCGAGGCCGGTGACGCCCGCGAGGTGCACCATATGGCCACCCTGGTCGGTTTCGGTGCCGCGGCCATCAACCCGTACATGGCCTTCGAATCGATCGAGGACATGCTCGACCGGGGCGCCCTGGTGGTTCCCGGCAGCACCGGCGACGTGGCCGCCGATTACCGCAAGGCCGTCGCGAACTACAACAAGGCCGCCAGTAAGGGTGTGCTGAAGGTGATGTCCAAGATGGGCATCTCCACCGTCGCCTCCTACAACGGTGCGCAGCTGTTCCAGGTGATCGGCCTGTCGCAGGAACTGGTGGACGAGTACTTCACCGGGTTGCGCTCGCATCTGGACGGAATCGGTCTCGACGAGATCGCCGCCGATGTGGCGACCCGGCACTCCATCGCCTTCCTGGAAAACCGCAACGAGCGCGCGCATCGCGAGCTCGAGGTCGGTGGTGAGTACCAGTGGCGCCGCGAGGGCGAATACCACCTGTTCAACCCGGACACCGTCTTCAAACTGCAGCACGCCACCCGCAGCGGGCAGTACTCGATCTTCAAGGAGTACACCAAGCTGGTCGACGACCAGTCCGAGCGGCTGGCCGCACTGCGTGGTCTGTTCAAATTCAAGAAGGGTGCCCGCTCCCCGATTCCGATCGAGGAGGTCGAACCCGCCAGCGAGATCGTGAAGCGTTTCTCGACCGGCGCCATGAGCTACGGCTCCATCTCGGCCGAGGCCCACGAAACCCTGGCCATAGCGATGAACCGGCTGGGTGGCCGCTCCAACTCCGGTGAGGGCGGCGAATCGCCGGCCCGGTTCGAACCGGAGGAGAACGGTGACTGGCGTCGTAGCGCGATCAAGCAGGTGGCCTCGGGCCGCTTCGGCGTGACCGCGCACTACCTGACCAACTGCACCGACATCCAGATCAAGATGGCCCAGGGCGCCAAGCCGGGCGAGGGCGGCCAGCTGCCCGCGCACAAGGTGTATCCGTGGGTCGCCGAGGTCCGGCACTCCACCCCGGGTGTCGGCCTGATCTCGCCGCCGCCGCATCACGACATCTACTCCATCGAGGATCTGGCGCAGCTCATCCACGACCTGAAGAACGCGAATCCGCAGGCGCGGATCCACGTGAAACTGGTCGCCGAGCCCGGTGTCGGCACCGTCGCGGCGGGTGTGTCCAAGGCGCACGCCGATGTGGTGCTGATCTCCGGCCACGACGGTGGTACCGGTGCTTCCCCGCTGACCTCGCTCAAGCACGCCGGTGGCCCCTGGGAGCTCGGTTTGGCCGAAACCCAGCAGACCCTGCTGCTCAACGGTCTGCGCGACCGGATCGTCGTACAGGTCGACGGTCAGATGAAGACCGGCCGCGATGTGATGATCGCGGCGCTGCTCGGCGCCGAGGAGTACGGTTTCGCGACCGCGCCGCTGGTTGTCTCGGGCTGCATCATGATGCGGGTCTGCCATCTGGACACCTGCCCGGTGGGTGTGGCCACTCAGAACCCGGTGCTGCGCGAACGGTTCACCGGTAAGGCCGAGTTCGTCGTGAACTTCTTCATGTACATCGCCGAGGAAGTCCGGGAACTGCTGGCGGAACTCGGTTTCCGCACGCTCGACGAAGCCATCGGCCGGGTCGACCTGCTCGACACCGCCAAGGCCAAGCGGCACTGGAAGGCGAGCAAACTGGATCTGTCGCCCATCCTCGACGATGTCGAGACGGCGTTCATGTTCCAAGACCGCCGCCGGACCAAGGAACAGGACCACGGCCTGGACAAGGCGCTGGACAACGAGCTGATCGCACAGAGCCGCGACGCGCTCGAATTCGGCAAACCGGTCCGGATCGATACCAAGATCACGAACGTGAACCGCACGGTCGGCACCATGCTCGGCCACGAGGTCACCAAGCTCTACGGCGGCGCGGGCCTGCCCGACGACACCATCGACATCACCCTCACCGGGTCGGCCGGTAACAGCTTCGGCGCGTTCGTCCCGGCCGGTATCACCCTGCGGGTGCAGGGTGACGCGAACGACTATGTCGGCAAGGGTCTTTCCGGTGGCCACCTGGTGGTCCGCACGGCACCCAACGCTCCCGCGGAATTCCGGGCCGAGGAGAACATCATCGCGGGCAACGTGATCCTGTTCGGCGCGACCAGCGGCCAGGCGTTCATCGGCGGTGTGGTCGGCGAACGGTTCGCGGTCCGCAACTCCGGTGCCACCGCGGTGGTCGAAGGCGTCGGTGACCACGCCTGTGAGTACATGACCGGCGGGCGGGTCGTCATCCTGGGCGATACCGGTCGTAACTTCGGTGCCGGCATGTCCGGTGGTCTGGCTTTCGTCTACGACCCCGACGGCACTTTCGCGGGCCGGCTCAACCCGGAACAGACCGAGGCCGTCGAAGCGCTGTCAGGTGACGATTTCACCTGGCTGCGCGACATCATCGGCCAGCACCGCGACCGGACCGGTTCGGCGGTGGCCGAACGGATCCTGGGCGACTGGTCGCAGCAGGTCAACCACTTTGTCAAGGTCATGCCGCGCGAGTACAAGAAGGTGTTGCTCGCCATCTCCGAGGCCGAGAAGAGCGGTAAAGATGTCGATGAGGCGATCATGGAGGCCGCTCGTGGCTAGTAGACAAATTCCGCAGGCGGCGTCGATGAGGCGCTGTGACTATTCAGGGCCGCTCGTGGCTAGTAGACAAATTCCGCAGGTGGCGTCGATGAGGCGCTGTGACTATTCAGGGCCGCTCGTGGCCGGTAAGCAAATTCCGCAGGTGGCGTCGATGAGGCGCTGTGACTATTCGGGGGCCGCTCGTGGGTGACACCCAAGGATTTCTGAAGCACACGTCCCGGGAGCTGCCCGAACGTCGTCCCGTGCCGTTGCGGCTGATGGACTGGAAAGAGGTCTATCAGGAGGGATTCCCGCACCAGACCCTGCAGCGGCAGGCCAGCCGCTGTATGGACTGCGGTATCCCGTTCTGCCACAACGGCTGTCCACTGGGGAACCTGATTCCCGAATGGAACGACTTGGTCTACCAGGACCGCTGGCGTGAAGGTATCGATCGGCTGCACGCCACCAACAACTTCCCGGAGTTCACCGGGCGGCTGTGCCCGGCGCCGTGTGAGGCCTCCTGCGTGCTCGGGATCAACCAGGATCCGGTCACCATCAAGCAGGTCGAGGTCGAGATCATCGAGAACGCCTTCGACGAGGGCTGGGTCGCGCCGGTGTATCCGACCAGGCTCACCGGTAAGAAGGTCGCGGTCGTGGGATCCGGTCCCGCCGGCCTGGCCGCCGCGCAGCAGCTCACCCGAGCCGGTCACACCGTCACCGTTTTCGAGCGGGCCGACCGGATCGGCGGTCTGATGCGGTACGGGATCCCGGAATTCAAGATGGAGAAGCGCTTCATCGATCGTCGGCTGGCGCAGATGGAGGCCGAGGGCACCATCTTCAAGGCCGGCGTGAACGTCGGTGTCGACATCACCGCCGATGAACTGCGCGAGCGGTTCGACGCGGTGGTCCTCGCCGGTGGCGCCACCCAGGCCCGCGACCTGCCCATTCCGGGTCGTGAGCTCGACGGTATCCACCAGGCCATGGAGTTCCTGCCCTGGGCCAACCGGGTGCAGCACGGCGACGCGGTCACCGACGACAACGGGCTGCCGCCGATCCACGCGCACGGGAAGAAGGTCGTCATCATCGGCGGCGGCGACACCGGTGCGGACTGCCTGGGTACCTCGCACCGGCAGGGTGCGGCCAGTGTGCACCAGTTCGAGATCATGCCGCGCCCGCCGGAGGAGCGGGCCGGCTCCACCCCGTGGCCGACCTACCCGCTGATGTACCGGGTGTCCTCGGCACACGAAGAGGGTGGCGAGCGGGTGTTCTCGGTGAACACCGAACGTTTCGTCGGCGCGGACGGCAAGGTCACCGGGCTCGACGCGCACGAGGTCAAGATGGTCAGCGGCCGGTTCGAGAAGGTCGAGGGCACCGAATTCACCCTGGAGGCGGATCTGGTGCTGCTGGCCATGGGCTTCGTCGGTCCGGACAAGCCGGGTCTGCTGACCGATCTCGGCGTCGGCTACGACCAGCGCGGCAATGTGCAGCGGGACAAGAACTGGGCCACCAATGTTCCCGGCGTCTTCGTCGCCGGCGATATGGGTCGCGGCCAGTCGTTGATCGTCTGGGCTATCGCCGAAGGCCGGGCCGCCGCCTCGGCGGTGGACAAATATCTGGAGGGTGAGACCGCGCTGCCCGCGCCGATCCCGCCGACCGCTGTCGCCCAGCGCTGATTCCACAGCGGCGGTGACGAACCGCTGAACCGGAAGCGATACGGCACAATCGAATACGTTTCGGTGCGGTGTTCTCGGAAGATTTCCGGGAACACCGCACCGTTTTGTTCGAGGGGCCCGGGAAATCGCTGCTCCTGCCCACTCGGGGAATTGCGCCGTCTCATTTCCGCCGCCTCGAAACCAGGTTCCGGCTGGCGATACCAAGATCGTCGCTCTATTGTTATCACCGGTGTGTCCCGGTACGAGATCGTGATCCGATCGTGTAATTGTGACGCGTGGTTGTTGTTCACCTGTTACACGCATCGGTGTCATCGGCCGGGTTCAGCATCTTGGCGATGACTCACACGGGAGCGTCCCCATCAGGGGCCAGGGTTGACTGGAGCAGAATGCAGTTCAAAAGGGTTGCCGCGGCGCTGGGCGCCTTCGCGGTGGTTGCGTCGGGATCGGCTTTCGGAGGATCGGTGGCCGCCGCCGATCCCGGATGCCCGAGTCTGTATGTGGTAGCGATCCCGGGGACCTGGGAAACCGGCCACGACAAACGTCCCACCCCGGGCATGCTCGCCAGGGTGACCAACGGCCTACCGTCGTCGGCCGAGGTCGATTACGTCACGTATGCGGCCACTGCGTTCCCGTGGGAAGGCGATATCTACGCCGACTCCAAGAACGAGGCGGTATCCAACGCTCGTGGCATGATCACGAATATGGCCGAGCGTTGCGGTGCCACCAAAGTCGCGATCGTGGGTTACAGCCAGGGCGCCGACGCCGCCGGTGACCTCGCCGCCGAGATCGGAACCGGTCTCGGCCCGATCCGGCCGGAACGTATCGCGGGCGTCGGGCTCATCTCCGATCCGCGTCGTGCCCCCGGCGATGTCCAGGTCGGCCCGCCCGCGCCGGGCGCCGGGGCAGGGGGTCCCCGGGTCGGCGGATTCGGCTGGGTCAGCGACCGTACCCGCACGGTGTGCATCCCCGACGATCTCTACTGCTCCACCGCGTCCGACGATTTCATCACCCGGTTCGCGGGTTTCCTCGCGCAGAGTTCCGACGCCAATCCCGCCAACATCTGGCGCTATCAGATGGAAGTCGGTGCCATCGTCAGTGATCTGCTCGCCAACGGTGGTCTGCCGACGCTGCAGGCCCAGCTGACCGAGGGCGCCAACGAGAAGAGGGTCAAGGACCTCGATACCTTCTACAAGTCCGAATCGCATGTCTCCTACGGCAGCTACAAGGTCGGCGGTGGCCAGACCGCGCTGTCGTGGATGCACAACTGGATCGCCGGAATGGCCTGATCAGCCGGAGATATTGCGCGGGAGCAATTCCCAGACGTGGCCGTTCTCGTTCACGGTCGCCGCGGTGCGGCGACCGGTACGGGAGAACAGGATCCGGGTGATCGAGCAGTAATCGATCGGGAAGGTCAGCGGTCGGGCCAGGCCCAGAATGTCCTGCAGGGTCACATTGACGACGCCGCCGTGCGCGAAGGCCACCACGGTATCGGCCGCGGCCGTGGTGGAGGCGATTTCGGTGATCGCGTCGTGCACCCGGTGCCGGAAGGCATCGGCATCGATCTGCAACGGCAGATGGCCGGCCTTTATCCGGTCGTAGGCGTCGGTGAATTCCACCTTCGCGTCCTCGATCGGAATATACGAAGGTAGTTCCCGGTCGTATTCGGCCAGATCGTCCATGATGTCCACGCTCAGGCCCAGTTTCGCGGCGGTCGGTGCGGCGGTTTCCCGGGCTCGGCGTTGCGGGCTGCTGATGACCCGGACGATGCGATGGGGTTCCAGGGCGGCCGGTACCCGTTCGGCCTGTTCCACCCCGATCGGCGCCAGGCCGGGGTCGGCGGCCTGCCCCGCATTGTCGACCCGGAGCGGTTGGCCATGGCGAACGAGTATCAATTGCACGGGTCCACTCTGCCGCATCGATCCGGTGGGTGGACAGCCGAGGTCACGGCGCCGAATCCGAGCCGGGGGTCCGGTCGGGAAAGAGTAAGGGCCCGGTTCGCCGTCTTCGCGGCGAACCGGGCCCTGCTGCGTGCCGGTCGGGACTACTGCCCGGGGTACGGCGGCTGACCGCCCTGTGGCGGGTTGGGGTAGTTCGGGTCCGAGGGGTAGCCACCCTGCTGGGGGTATCCGCCTTGCTGGGGGTAGCCACCCTGCTGGGGGTAACCGCCTTGTTGAGGGTAACCGCCCTGCTGGGGATAACCGCCCTGCGGCGGATAACCGCCCTGTGGGGGCTGCCCGGGCTGCGGGAACTGGCCCGATGAGTTGTTGCCGCTCTTCTTGCGGGCGAGCAGGACGATCGCGACGATGACGACCACCACGAGCACACAGCAGATGATGCCGAACAGGCCGAAGCCGCCGCCGCCCTTGCCCTTGCTCTTCCTCCGGGCGACCAGATCCACTGTGGAAGCCAGCGTATCGGTATTCGTCCAGGCCGAATAGTCCACCTGGCCGGCGTGGGTGAGCAAGTCCACGTAACTCAAATCGAACCCCGTTCCAAGAGTGTTGGCCCCTCCTCCCGGGACCGAAGTGACTACACCGTACTTCCCCGGGGCGGTGGCCGGGAAACCTTCGCGACGACAGATCGGATCACCGCGATGGGCGCTGACGGGCTGATCACCGCGGCCGGATCAGTGGGAACGGCTGGGTCTCTCGTAGCGCGCGCCCGGTCAGCAGCATGATCACCCGATCCACACCGAGACCGAGCCCGCCGGTCGGCGGCATCGCGTGTTCCAGCGCGCACAAGAACTCCTCGTCGAGTTCCATCGCCACCTGACCTCCGTCGGCCGCGATCCGCGACTGGGCCGCGAGCCGCCGCCGCTGCTCCACCGGGTCGGTGAGTTCGCTGGACCCGGATGCCAATTCGATTCCCCACGCCACCAGATCCCAGCGTTCGGCCAGCGTCGGGTCCCGGCGGTCCGGCCGGGAGAGCGGTGAGACCGAGCTGGGAAAGTCGGTGTAGAAGGTCGGCTCCAGGGTGTTCTCGACCACCAGCCGCCGATAGAGGGCGTACGCGGTACGCCCCTCGTCCCAGCCGGGCTGGTGGACGATATCGGCCTTCTCGCACAGTTCCCGTAGTTCCGGAAGCGGCGTCCGCGGGGTGATCTCCGGTCCGATCTCCTCCGACAGCGCTCGATACATCGACCGCACCCGCCATTCCCCGGAGATATCCGCCGCCGCCATCGAACCGTCCGGGGTCGGGCGCATGGCGATCATCGAATCGTTGGCGGCGAGTGCCGCCTGCTGGACCAACTGCCGGCAGAGGGTCATCATGCGCCGGTGATCGCTGTGCGCCTCGTATGCCTCCAGCAGCGTGAATTCGGGCAGCTGATACGTGTCGGCGCGAGCGTTGCGGAAACCCGGGCCCAGCTCGAACAGTTTCTCGACACCGCCGACACACAGTCGTTTCAGCGCCGGTTCGGGGGCGACGCGCAGATGTAGATCGGTGCTGTCGGCATCGATATGGGTGCGCAGGCTGCGGGTGGCCGTGCCGCCCGGCCCCTGCTGGAGTACCGGCGTAGTGACCTCCAGGAAACCGTAATCGTGCAGGGTATCCCGTAGGGCACGCAGTACCGCGCTGCGCCGGGCCAGCAGTTCGCGCGCGTCCCGGTCGATCATCAGGTCGAGATAACCGCGCCGCATCCGGACCTCCGGATCATGGAGGCCGCGCCATTTGTCGGGCAGCGGATGCAGGCATTTGCCGAGCATCCGCCAATCCGCCACCAGTAGTGACAGTTCGCCGCGCCGGCTGTGGCCCAGCTGACCGCTGACCGATACCAGGTCGCCCAGGTCGGCGAGTTCGCCGAATTCGTCGAGGCGCTGCCGGCCGAGCCGGTCGCGGTCGAGCAGCAGCTGGATATCGCTGGTCCAGTCCCGGACCTCCGCGAAGATCACGCCACCGTAGTCGCGGCGGCGCAACAGCCGGCCGGAAACCCGGACAGTGGTCCCGCGCGGGGCGCGCCGGGCCGCGGCCACGGTATGGGTCGGTGGGAACGGCAGCGGGTAGGGGTCGATATTCGCGGCGGCGAGCCGGTCCAGTTTCCCCGTCCGCACCCGGACCTGTTCGGGGCGGTGCTCGGGTTCGGGATCGGTCGCTGCGATCGTGTTGTTCGTACCGGGCCGGACGGGGGAGGGGTTCGCCGGCGCGCTGCGATGCCGCCCGGTGTGGGTGAACGCCGTGGATCTCCGGACCGGTCCGGGCGCAAGTCCTTCGGCGCGCGCGGCGGCTACGGCGATTCGCGCAAGATCACCCGCGGTATCGGACAGAACGTAGCGCGGTACCCAGTGTGGCTGATAGCGCATACTCGCCCGGTGTAGCCGGTCCTGCTGCCACCAGCGGGTGCAGGCCAGCGGCAGCGCTCGTGCGCTGCGGACGATTCCGGCGGCTGTGCGCAGCGCCGGAAACCCACGCGCCGTGTGCGGGCGGCCCGCGGCCTCGAACACCGACCGGAAGAGTGTGAAACTCAGTGATATCCGGTGGATGCCGTGCTGCTCGGCCCGCAGGGCGAATTCGGCGATCAGCAGATCCGTGGTCTCCGGGGGACTGCCCGGGGCGTGGCGGAGCAATTCCATTGTCGCGCCGGTCCTGCCCCACGGCACCAGCGACAGCAGCCCGAGCACCCGATCACCACTGTCGACCGCCTCGACGAGCAGGCAGTCGCCGTCTCGGCGGTCGCCGAGCCGGCCCAGCGGTAGCGGGTACCCGCGTTCGGTCTCGCTGTGCCGCCAGTCCTCGGCGCATACGGTGAGCCGCGCGAGCTCGGAGGTCCCGATATCGCGGTGGCGGCGGATCCGTACCGTCACACCCTGTTTGCGGAGCCGGGCGACCGATTGCCGGACCGGGCCGAGTTCCGGTGCGGCGAGCGAGAAGCTCCGGGTGTCGAGTACGGCCTCCGCGCCGGCGTCGGCCGCGGTGAGCCCGGCACGCCGGTAGACGGGAACGGCGGTTTCACTCGCCCCGATCACCGCGACCCGCCAGCCGAAACCGTGTGCGTAGCGCTGCCAGGTCTCGACCGCCTGCGGCCAGGAGTCGCGTGCGCCGAGTGGATCGCCGAGGGCCAGACAGACTCCGTACTCCACTCGATAGCCGATGGCCGCTCTGCCGTTCGGAGCGAAGATCAGCTCCCGGTCGCGGCGGGTCGCGAGATAGTCGGTCGAACTGGCGTTGTCCGAATCCGCCAGCAGCCCGCGCAGGGCCGATTCGTCCGCGTCGGTGAGTGCGTACTCCGCTCGCCGGATGCGGTTCAGGACCAGCATTGCCGCCGCGAATGCCAGCGCGCCGAACAGTCCCACCAGGAACTCGGCCGGAAAAGGCGGCCGGCCGGCCGGTACCGCCGCCCCCGGCACGAGATTCGCGGTGAGCTCGGCGATCACCCAGCGGGCTCGCTGCGCCACCGAGGACAGCGATCCCGGAAACACCTGGACCACACCCCAACCGGCGAGGGCCGCGATCAGCAGGCCCGCGGCCAGACACACCGCCGCCGGGCGGGGTGCGCAGCGCCGGATACGCGCACCGAATTCGGAACGGCTCAGCAGCAGTACGGCCAGTGCCGCCGAATGTGTCAGCGCGGCGACGGCGGCGTGCCGATCGTGGGTGCGCACGACATCGGACAGGTTCGCCGGGATCCAGCTCGCCAGATACAGGACCAGTGCCCACCAGGCGATCCGTTTGTGTCCGGCCAGGCCGATCGCCAGCCAGCCCAGCAGGCCCGCCCAGAGCAGGTTGGTATCGGGTGCGTACAGGTAGTACCGATCCAGATAGTGGCGGGCGCCGCCGAGTGCCGCCGACAGCGTCGGTGACAGACTCCAGAGCAGGCAGGCCCCCGCGACGACGCCCGTTACCAGCGCGGCGATACGCGGTATCGCCGCGAACCGCCCGGGCCTGCCGGATCGGCCGGGTGGTTCGAGGTAGCGCGGTTCCTGCGTGGGTATCACCGTTCCAGTCTGACGCCAGGAATCACCGAATCATGGCTGTGGCCCGGCGTGTTAGTGGTATGTCCGGCCGGAAAGGCACGTATTTCCCTGTGCGCGGGCACGGTTGGCCGATATGGGAAGCCGGGTCCCGGGCGTGGCGCGCGAACCAGTCCCGAAATGTCGGAAAAGTCTTGTTGTTACACGACCGGAGACTTCGGATCACCGGCTTGCCGGGGCCGGTCGGTACGCGGCGTGACCGGGGGAGTAAGCATAAACCTATGTCGGATCCAATCGATGTGCCGATCGACGACGGCGTCATACGGCTCGGACAGTTCCTGAAACTGGCCAATCTGATCGAGTCCGGGTCGGAGGCCAAGACAGTTATCGCAGCCGGCCTGGTGCGGGTGAACGACGAGGTCGAATTGCGCCGCGGCCGGCAGTTGCAGGTCGGCGACGTGGTCGCCATCGCCGGTCATTCCGCGAGGGTCGGCACCGGTTAGTCCGGGCCCGGCCGCCGGTACGGTGCGACGGCCGGGCGTGGGTCAGGACTCGGCGCGGACCACGATTCCGTCGTGGTCGCTGTAGAGCATCTCGCCGGGGTTGAAGGTCACGCCGCCGAACTCCACCGGGACGTTCTTCTCGCCGCTGCCGGTCTGCGTGCTCTTGCGCGGATTGGTTCCCAGGGCCTTCACCCCGACCTCGAGGGTCCGCAGAATCGCGGAGTCACGGACCGCGCCGTTCACCACGACGCCGGCCCAGCCGTTGTCGACGCCCCGGCCGGCGATGATGTCGCCCACCAGCGCGGTGTGCACACTCGCCCCGCCGTCGACGACCAGTACCTGTCCGGCACCGGGTTCGCCGAGCGTCTGCTTGACCAGCAGGTTGTCCTGGAAGCAGCGGATCGTGACGATCCGGCCGGAGAACACCTGACGGCCGCCGAACTGGATGAACTGGGTGTCACAACTGCGGATATCGGGCCCGATCTCGTCGGCGAGATCCGCGGTGGCCACCTGCTGCTCTGATTCGGTCACGTTTGCCGATTGTGCCGGGTGGATCGCGGCAGCGGGCATGGCCCCCCCGGTCCCGGGGCATTTCGCGGACTGCGCGAAGCGGCTAATTGCGGTAGCGAAGGTTGTACAGCTCACGATCGAGTTGGGAGAACTTCCGCTTGTCGACCAGCTCCGGATCCAGCCCGTGCTGCACGAAGCGGAACCGGCGCCATACATAGCTCAGGGCGACCCCGAAGACGATCAGCGGCACGATCATCATCACGATCAGGCCCAGCTTGAGCGTCATGGGTCCCGGGAACAGCAGGATCAGTACGAAGAACGGAATGATCGGCACGAGGAAGCGGATGATGTAGCGTTTCATCGCTCCACGCCCGGCGACGTCCTGAACCACCCATTCATGCAACTCCGGGGGCAGCTCGAAGCCCAGATCGTAGACGATCCGTTGCCTGAAAGTCGGCTTGTTCATAGCTCCAGGCTATGCCGGTGTGAAATCGCTCACCAGGGTCAATTCCCGGCCACGGGTCAGGCGCGGCCGTGCCGCTGCTCGTAGGCGGCCCGTTCGACCGCGGCCCGGCGGCGCACATCGGCCACGGCCAGCTCCGGATCCAGTCCGTGTTTCACCAGCCGGTTACGCCGGAAGACATAGGTGAGTGCCACGGTGAAGAACACCAGCGGGATCAGCAACAGCGCCATCATCGAGGCCCCGATCCACAGCGGTCCGGGTACCAGCAGGAACAACAGCAGTATCAGCGCGGTCGGGACCAGCATCCGGACCAGGTAGCGCCGGGTGGCGCCCGGCCCCGTGAGATCGTTCAGCACCCAGTCCCGGTACTCGGCGGGCAGGGTCCGGCCGCAGATGTACCCGATCCGCTGCAGCGGATTCGGGGATCGGGTACCGGCACTCATGAGCCCAGGCTATCCGGTGACGGCCAGCGAGGCCGCCAGTCCGAACACGACCGCCATCACCGAAACCTCCAGCACCGCGCGCCGCAGTGACGCTTCCGCGGAGATGCGGTGCGCGGACGCCGCCACCACCCAGCTCCGCCGCCACCACCAGCCCAGTACCAGCAGGACCATGAGCAGGACCGATTTGGCCAGCATGATCCGCCCGTACCCGGTGGTGAAGAACGGGGTGATCCCGCCCAGGCGCACGAGGCCGTTGAGCACCCCGGTCAGCGCCACCGCCGCGATCATGGGCAGTGCCACCGAGGAGTACCTGGGCAGCGCGTCCGCCCAGCCGCGGCGTCCGCGGACCACCAGCCCCAGCGCCAACAGCAGGCCCAGCCAGGTCGACGCCGCCAGGGCGTGCACCCCGGCCAGCACCGAACCGGCCGGCTGCTGGGACATATGGCCGGTGATCGGGCGCAGCGTCACGCAGACGGCCGCGAAGACCAGCACCAGATCGGCCGAACGCTGCCCGGGCGACCGGAAGGCGACTGCGGCGTACACCGCGATCGCGGCGGTCACCAGCAGGATGGCCAGGCCGATCTGGCCGGCGCTGATCCGCAGCAGGTAAGTCCCGAAATCGGCCGGACTCAGTGCCGTCACGCCCGAGCCGACCACTTCGCCGGCGGCGAAGACCAGCGTCGCGAATTCGAGACAGCACCAGAGCCCGGCCAGGGCCGCGAGCATCCGCCACGGCACCTCGATCCGTTCGGCCAGCCGGGGCAGCACGGTGATACCCAGAACGGCGGCGCCGGTGATATCAGCGCAGAACCGTACGATCGAAGCCGCCGGAACACCGCCGAGCGCCCAGGCCAGCAGTACCCCGAGCAGGCCCGCCGGGATCACGAGTCCGAGCGCGATCCGTTCGTCGGTTCCGCTCGGGACGCCGTTTCTCACCGCCGTTTCTCACCCTTACCCAGGTTCGAGCCGAACAGCGCGAACGCGAGGCCGCCGCCGAAGAGCACGATCGCCCCGACGATGTACACCCACACGGGTATGCCGCCGCCCGAGCCCCCGTTTCCGCCCTGCGCATCGGCCGCCGGACCCGGGGTGCCGTTCCCGGCCTTGCTCAACGTGAAACTGCGCTCACCGTTGACGACGTGACCGTCGGCCGAGGTGACGCGGAAGGCCATCCGGTATTCACCGGCCGGGCCGAGCTCGCCGACCTCGACACTCAGGTTGCGCCCGTCGACGACCGGGTCTCCCTTGGACCAGAGGTTCCCGTCCGGACCCACCACGGTCATGGCCGGGAAGCTCGGTTGCAGGGGTTCGTTGAAGGTTACGGTGGCCCGCTGCGGCCCGACCTCTACGCTCGCGCCGTCGGCCGGGTCGCTGCTCACGACCGCGGAGTGGGCGGCGGCCGGACCGGCCGCGGCGCCGAGGGTCACCATGAACAGGGTGGCGACCAGCGCGAAGCGCCGGCCCCACCGGGTCGTCCGATGGATCATCGCCGGCTCCGGATCACCGCGCCGATTCCCGCGCCCAGCGCCACCGCGCCGAGCGCCAGGCCGATACCGCCGAGCCAGCGTGCCGTGGTGTCGCCACCCGAGTCGGAGGATGCCGCGGCCGCTTCGTCCCCGTGCGCACCGTGACCGGCTTCCACGCCGTTCAGGGTGACGACAGGTGCGGGATGTTCCACCGAATCGTGGTCGCCGGTCTCGTTCCAGCGCACAACGGTGCCGTCGCTGTAGGTCTGCTCGGCCGGGAAGGTGACCGAATCGGCTTCCGGGAACGGACCGAGCGATACAGCGAAACGCTGGAATTCACCCGGCCGGATACCCGGGTTGCCCGGATTCGCGGTCCAGGTGACCGCGGTGATCTGGTCCTTGGCGTTCCGGTCGATCTTCGCGGTCCAGCCGGGGACCGGCTCGGTGCGGGCCGTGGAGAATTCCGGAACGGTGACCCGTACCGAGGTGGTGGCGGCGGTATCCGATTCGGTCGGCACCGTGAAAGTGGCGACGGTGCCGTGTCCGGGTTCGGCATCGGGTGCGGAAACGCTCACATGGGCGGCGGCGGTACCGGCTCCGGCCAGTACGAACCCCGCGGCGAAGGTCGCGGTCAGACCCCGGCGCAGGACGGGGGAGATCCCGTGGGACATGTGTTGGAAGCTTTCTCTCCGAGGGAAACAGGGTTGCGGGGGCCGGTACGCGCGGGTGGCGCGCGTGGACCCGACGCTCCGTTCGGAGAGCGGTGGGCAGCGACCGCGACGGCCGCGGCGCTGCTGACCCGGGGGGAACCGGGTGCCGAGGGCAACGGTTCGAGCAGCGCCCGGACCACCGAGGACGCCGCTCGATAGAGCCGTTCGGCGGCGGTGAGCACCAGCGCACAGCCCGTCACGGCGATCAGGTGGGCGGTGATCATCGCCCAGGCGGACAGCGTGTCACCGGTGGCGGTGTCGTGATGGCCGGCGAGCCCGGTGAGCGCCCAGTGCCCGGCGAGCTGTCCGGCCGCGAGCGGAACCCCGATGGCGCGGCCCGATACCGCCCACCGGCCGGTTTCGCCGACGATCGAACCGGCGGCCGCCCCGGTCACCAGTGCCGTGATCAGCAGTAACGCTGCACCGGCCGAGGTGGGGTAGCCGCCGCCCGCGGCGCCGTGCGCGGCGATGGCCAGCGCTCCGGTCGTCGCGCCCACCACGCAGCCCCGCAGCAGTGCGGGGGTCGGGTACGTGCTGGGCATCGCGGGCTTTCGGATTCGCCGACCGGACCGGGCCCGGCGGGTCGGAGCGTGAGCAGGGCAGTGTCCATAGTCGCCGACCCGGCCGCGGCCCGCGCAGCCGGGCCGGATATCCGGCGAGGCAGTGGGCCGATCGGTGCCGGGCCCGGTCAGGCGACGCCGAGACGGGCGAGTACGTCCGCCTCGATCCGGGACAGTTCCGAGGTGATGGAGGCGAACACCGAACGTCGCCGTCCGGCGGGCATCTGGTCGGCGGTGCGCACGGCGGCGGTGAGGGCGTCGAGCCGGTTGCGGGCGTCGGCGACGAACTGCTGGGTGTCCTTGTCCTTACCGGCCTTCCCGGCCGCGATCTTGTCCAGCGCGGCTTCGGTATTGCCGATCCGGGCCTGTAGCCGGCCGCCGTGCCCGGCGTAGTCGCCGAGCTGGTTCACCCCGACGCCGAGCTGCGCGGCTCGCCGGGCGTCGAGCTGTCCGCGCACATAGGTGGCGCCGCGGTAGGCGAGCGGGGCGAGCACCGGAACCAGCACCCGTGCCACGCCGAGGTACTTCTTGATCTGGCCGGGGCTGAACGGATCCCGTTCGGCCCGCGCGGCGGTTTTGAGGGCTGCCTTCTCCTCGGCCTGCAGAGCCGCCACCTGTGCGTTGGCGACCTTGCGCAGGGAACGGGCTTCGGCGCGTTGCCGTTTCCGATCGTTCTTCGCGCCGAGTTTGACCTCCACCGCGGCCTTGTGCTTGAGAGCCTTGGCCTCGGCCCGCCGACTCGGCCGCCGTTTGCGCTTGGTGAACAACCCCATCGAAGGCCCTCCGTAATGCTGGTTCGCTACGGCGATACGACACGGAAAACCGCACCGTCCACCCGTGTCACACGGTTCGCCGACACCCTATCGGGTTCCCGGCCGAACCGGCGAGAGACGCTGTCGGTACCGGTGCGGCGATATCGCTCCCGGATGCTCGATTGGGTGGACTGTCGGGGGCAGGGACCATACTGCTTGCGTGCAACCGGGCAGTGTCGACAGCGAAGACCCCTCCGACGCCGAGAGCGAGCGGCGGGGGTCTCCCATGCCGTCCGAGCGGATGACCGCCGGTACGGACCGGCCCGCGTACCTCGACGCCCGAGGCCTGATCGGGTGCCGGCATCGGCTCGGGCTCGATGCCGCGCATCCCGAACAGCTCACCGAGGTACGTGAGGACACCGGGGTTCAACAGCGGCGGGCCGCGGCCCAGGCCCATCGCGAACGCGTGCGCGACACTCTGGTGGCGGCCGACCCCGGCAGCTGGGTCGTCATCGATCCGTCACTGTCGGCGAGCGCCCGCGCCGCGGCCACTCTGCGGGCCTGCGCGGCCGGGGCCGCCCGGATCTGGGGCGGCCTGCTGCCCCTGGAGCCCGAGTCCGGTCGTCGCGGTGGCGCCGAGATCCTGCTGCGCGATGTACGCAACGGCGGCTACATCCCCGTCATCGTCGTCAATCACAAGGTCACCGACCCCCGCCGCCCCGAACCGGCCGAGTTCCATCCACTCACCTCCGATCTGTTCGACTGGCACCCCGTTCCCGACCGGGCCCGCAAACTCCGTCAGCAGCCCCGTGACCAGCAGCGACTGGCCCATGTGTACCGAATGCTGGAACATCACGGCCTGGCCCCGGCGACGGCCCTCGGCGGTGTCATCGGCTTCCATTTCGACCGGATCCTGGTCCACGATCTGAACACCGTTCTCCCCGACTACGACAGCCGTTTCGCCGACCGGATCGCGGTGGTCCGCGGGCAGGTGGAAACCGTGCCCTCGAAGGTCCCGGAATGCCGTCAGTGCATCTGGTGGACCCGGGGTGCGGAAGGCGGTTGCCAGGCCTGGCTGAACGATCACCGCGATGTGAGCGTGGTGGCGCCGGGTTCACGTGCCGAGGTGTTGCGCGGGCACGGGGTCACGACCATCGACGAACTCGCCGCCTGGTCGGGACCCGAACCCGAGGACTGGCAACACGGCCCGTTCGAGGAAACGGTGGTCACCGCGCGGGCCTGGCTGGTCCGGGCGCCGCTGGTACGCCGGTTCGACCGGGTCTGGGTCCGCCGGGCCGATGTCGAGGTCGACGTCGATCTGGAGAGCTATCAGGAGGACGGTGCCTACCTGTGGGGCACTCTGCTCGACGGGCATTACCGGGCGTTCGTCACCTGGGATCCGCTGCCCACCGAGGACGAGGGCCGCTCCTTCGGCGAATTCTGGACATGGTTGATGGAGATCAGGGCGCAGGCCCTGACGGCCGGGAAGACCTTTGCCGCCTACTGCTACTCGCGCAGCGCCGAGGACAAATGGCTCTACGAGTCGGCACGGCGCTTCGCCGGGCGCCCCGGCGTGCCGACCGAGAAACAGGTCACCGAATTCGTCGATTCCATCCAGTGGGTCGATATGTTCCAGGCCGTCACCGACCAGTTCATCTGCCCCAGCGGCAAAGGGCTCAAGAAGATCGCCCCCGTGGCCGGTTTCGCCTGGCGCGATCCCGAGGCCGGGGGAGAGGCCTCGATGAGCTGGTACCGGCGGGCGGTCGGCTACGACGCCGAACCCGATCTCACCCAGCGCACGCGGCTGCTGGAGTACAACGAGGACGATGTCCGGGCCACCGCGGTGCTGCGCGAATGGATGAATCCCCGGATACCCCGGGAGCACAGTGCCGAACGTGAGGTGCCCGCGTTGAGCGATTTCGCGGTGGCCCCCGGAACACCGCCCGACCTGTGGACGAGCCCCGCACAGGCTTGATTATCATTGGCCACCGTGACTGAGCACGTCGAACAACTCGAGTTCCAGGCCGAGACCCATCAGCTGCTCGAACTGATGATCCACTCGGTCTACTCCAACAAAGACACGTTCCTGCGGGAGCTGATCTCGAACGCTTCCGACGCGCTGGACAAGCTGCGGCTGGAGTCCTATCGGGACAAGGATCTGCATGTCGATACCGACGACCTGCACATCGAGCTGGAGGTCGACAAGGACCAGCGGATCCTCACCGTCCGGGACAACGGCATCGGCATGTCGCGTGCCGAAGTAGTGGACCTGATCGGAACTCTGGCCAAATCCGGAACCGCCGAGGTCCGCCGGAAACTGAACGAGTCGAAGTCCGAGGCCGCGACCGAGGAACTGATCGGCCAGTTCGGTATCGGCTTCTACTCGACGTTCATGGTCGCCGACAAGGTGGTGCTCACCAGCCGCCGCGCGGGTGAGACCACCGGTACGCGCTGGGAATCCGCCGCCGGTTCGGGCACCTACACCATCGAAACCCTCGACGAGGCACCGCAGGGTACCGCCGTCACGCTGCACCTGAAGCCGGCGGACCCCGAGGATCATCTCTTCGACTACACCCAGGAGCATAAGCTCCGCGAAATCGTGAAGAAGTACTCCGATTTCATCGCCTGGCCGATCCGGATGCAGGTGGAGCGCACCGTCACCGAGGGCGAGGGCGAGGAGAAGGAGGAGAAGACCGTCGTCGAGGAGCAGACGCTCAACTCGATGAAGGCCCTCTGGACCCGCCCGCGCAGCGAGGTGTCCGATGAGGAGTACCAGGAGTTCTACAAGCACGTCAGCCACGCCTGGGACGAGCCGCTCGAGATCATCCCGCTCAAGGCCGAGGGGACCTTCGAGTATCAGGCGCTGCTGTTCCTGCCCTCGCAGGCGCCGTTCGATCTGTTCACCCGTGAACACAAGCGCGGTGTCCAGCTCTACGTGAAGCGTGTGTTCATCATGGACAACTGCGAAGAGCTCATGCCGGAGTATCTGCGCTTCGTCAAAGGTGTGGTGGACGCGCAGGATCTCTCGCTCAATGTTTCCCGCGAGATCCTGCAGCAGGACCGGCAGATCCAGATGATCCGCAAACGTCTGGTCAAAAAGGTGCTGAGCAACGTCAAAGACCTGCAGCGCGCCGAGGACCAGACGAAATACCGTACTTTCTGGCAGGAATTCGGCCGGGTCCTCAAGGAGGGCCTGCTCTCCGATTTCGACAACCAGAAGACCCTGCTGGAGGTGTCGTCCTTCGCTTCGACCCGGTCCGAGACCGAGGCGACCACGCTGGCCCAGTACGTCGAGCGGATGCCGGAAGGCCAGGACGGTATCTACTACATGACCGGGGAATCCCGGGATCAGGTGGAGCGGTCACCGCATCTGGAGGCGTTCCGCGCCAAGGGCCGTGAGGTGCTGATCCTCACCGACCCGGTCGACGAGATGTGGGTCGGTCAGGTGCCGGAGTTCGACGGCAAACCGTTCCAGTCGATCGCCAAGGGTGAGGTCGATCTGGAGACCGAGGAGGAGAAGAAGGAATCCGAGGCCCTGCGCGAACAGCAGGACAAAGATTTCGCCGAGGTGCTGACCTGGCTGGGTAAAGCCCTGGCGGACAGTGTCAAAGAGGTGCGGCTCAGCTCCCGGCTGACCAGCTCACCGGTCTGCCTGGTGGGTGATGTCTTCGATATGACCCCGATGCTGGAACGGATGTACCGGGCCTCGGGCCAGGAATTGCCGCAGTTCAAGCGGATTCTGGAACTCAACCCCACCCACCCGCTGGTGACCGGTCTGCGCGACGCCTATGACAGTCGCAAAGAAGATGCGGATGAGGGCAAGGTGCCCGAGCTCAC
>JABFXT010000106.1 GCA_013361595.1 Nocardia sp.
GGACGGTCCCAGCACCGGCGGTCCTGGTCCTCCAGCAGCACCGGTTCGCCGGTGGGACCGGTACGGGCCGGAAACCGGGCCGCGGTCAGTTCCAGCAGCGCCAGCAGGCTGTGTGCCTCGGGTTCGTCCGGAACGAGCCGGGTCAGCACCCGGGCCAGGCGCTGGGCCTCGGTGGCCAGATCGAACCGGATGAGATCGGTGCCGGAACTGGCCGACGACCCCTCGGTGAAGATCACGTAGATCACCCGCAGCACCGAGACGAGCCGGTCCGCGCGTTCGGCAGCCGGCGGAATCGCGAACGGTACCCGCGCCGCGGCGAGTGTCTTCTTCGCCCGGGTGATCCGCGCCTGGACGGTGGCCGTCGGTACCAGGAAAGCGCGGGCGATCTCGTCGCTGGTGAGACCGCCGAGTACCCGGAGGGTGAGGGCCACCCGCGCCTCCGGCGGCAGCACCGGATGGCAGGCGACGAACATCAGGGCGAGGACATCGTCGTCGATCCGGTCCGGATCCCACAGCACCTGTTCGGCGGCCCGCACCGGGTCCGCCGGGTCGCTGCCCGCGGCCACGCCGCCCTCCCCCAGTTCCCGGGCGAGGGCGGCGTAACGGTCGTCGAGGGCGGCGCGGCGGCGGAACCCGTCGACGGCCCGGCGGCGCCCGACGGTGAGCAGCCAGCCGGCCGGGTTGCGGGGTACGCCGTCACGAGGCCAGGTCACCAGGGCTTCGGCGAGAGCTTCCTGCGCGAGATCCTCGGCGAGGCCGAACTCACCGGTGTAGCGGGCGAGCGCGCCCACGATCCGGGCCGATTCGATACGCCATACCGCGGCCACCGCCTCCCGGCCCTCGTGCCGTTCCACCGCCGGGCTGCCTCAGAGCTGGCCCGTGGCCTCGCGCCAGGCGCGTTCCTTCTGGATCCAGATATTGTCCTGCGGGAATTCGTCGATGGAGGCGACCCGGCGGATCTCGGTTTTGAATCCGGCGCCGGTCATCGGCATCCGCTTGGCCCATTCGACGGCTTCCTCCTTCGAGGCGACATTCAGGATGTAATAGCCGTTGAAGAGCTCTTTGGTCTCCCCGTACGGTCCGTCGGTCACCACCGGATCCGCCGACGAGTAGTCGACGACGACACCCTCGGCGGCGTCGTCGAGGCCCTCGGCGGCGAGCAGCACCCCGGCCCGGATCAGTTCGTCGTTGAACCGGCCCACCGTCTCGAGCATCTCGGTGAAGTCGGTATCGCCCATCGCGGCGAAGGCTTCGTCGTCGGCGCGCATGATCAGCATGTACTTCGTATCCGGTCTCCTTGTTCGCGAGGTCCGTATCGAACCCTTCCACCCATAGGTCGAACGGGGCGGTCCGCGGATCGACAACCCGCCGGAGATTTTTTCGCAAAAGTCGCGACTCGGTTCCGTTTCCTCGGCGAGTCGGCCGGAACGCGCTGGCCAGTGGCATAATTTTCGATCAGGACAAAGGAATCGAAGTGTGGCGTATGAGGGCGTCGCCGGCGATCAGTTCTCGAGGTCCGGTGTGGCCCCTCCCATCCGAAGGGAGTTGTTATGACCACCGACCCCGCAGCACCGGCCGCCGGAAGAACGACGGCCACCGGGGCCCATGCGGCCGCCACCGGCGAACGCCCGGTGAAACAGGCTGTCGCCGGCGGGACCTCCATAGCGGCGGCGGCGCTGCTGCTCGTCGCCGGATTCATCACCCTGTTCCAGGGGATCTCCGCGGCGGCCAACGACGATGTGTTCGTCGCCGGCCCGAACTATGTGTACGAACTGGACCTCACCAGCTGGGGCTGGATCCATATCGTCTTCGGCATCCTGCTGATCCTCACCGGCCTGGCGTTGTTCACCGGAGCGCTGTGGGCGCGGATCACCGCGATCGGGCTGGTCGCCCTGTCGATTGTGGCGAACTTCCTGTGGATCCCCTGGTATCCGCTCTGGTCGATCCTGATCATCGCGCTCGATATCGTGATCATCTGGGCCATCGCCACCTGGAATACCGAGCGGGTCTGAGCAGATCCCGGCGGTAGGGGCGCCGCACCGCGCCCGCCCGGGAACAGCCGCGCGCGGAAACCGTGTCGGCGGCCGGTTCCCGGGCCGGCCGGTGCGAACATGATCGGATGACGCTCTCGGCGGCCCCCGTGGACCAGGAGCCGTCGGCGATCGTCTCACTGTTCTGGATCGCGACCGCCGCGGTGGCCGCGCCGCTGGTCTCGCGGCTGGTCCGCGGGATGATCCCCGACGTCGTCGTCCTGCTGGTACTCGGCATCGTGCTGGGCCCCTTCGCCACCGGCCTGGCCGGGACCGCGGGCGGGGTGCAGTTGCTGAGCGAACTCGGTCTCGGCATGCTGTTCCTGCTCGCCGGCTACGAACTGGATACCCGGCTGCTGCGCGGCAGACCGGGCCGTACCGCCTGGCTGACCTGGCTGGCCGGATTGGTGCTCGCCCTGCTCATGGTGTGGCTGGCCGCGCCGGGGGCCGGGTTCTCCACCGCCGTCGCGGTCGCCATCGCCCTCACCTCGACCGCGCTGGGCACTCTGCTACCGATCGTGAAACAGGACGGAGTCCTCGAGCAGCCGCTGGGCCGCGCGGTACTGGCACACGGCGCAGTGGGCGAACTGGGCCCGGTACTGGCGATGTCGATACTGCTCACCGGGCAGAACCTGCTGGCTTCCCTGCTGGTGCTGCTGCTGTTCGCGGCGGCCGCGGGGGTGGTTTCCTGGGTACCGCAACGTATTCTGGAGCGCCGTCCCGGGACCGAACGCTTCCTGGCCGCGCTGACCACCGGCACCAACCAACTCCCGGTCCGGCTCGTATTCCTCCTGCTGCTCGTGCTCATGACGGTCGCCGAGGTATTCGATCTCGATATCGTGCTGGGCGCTTTCGCGGCGGGGCTGATCCTGCGCCGGCTGGTCGCCGAAACGCATCCCGAAGTCCAGGGCTCGCTGGAAACGATCGGGTACGGCGTGTTGATCCCGGTCTTCTTCGTCGTATCCGGGATGGGAATCGATCCGGCGGCCGTGGCCGACGAACCGGTGCGGTGGCTGATCTTCGTCCTGGCGATCGCCGTCGCGCGGGGGTCGACGGTCTGGCTCAGCGAACGATTCGTCCCGCACGGGGCCAACCTGCGCTTTCCGCGGGAACGAGTCCAGCTCGCGTTGTACGCGGCCACCGGATTGCCGATCATCGTGGCGGTCACCCAGGTGGCGACCGGGTCCGGTCTCATCGGCGCGAGCCTGGCCTCCACCCTGGTCGCGGCCGGCGCCACCACGGTTCTGCTGTTCCCGTTGATCGCGAAGTGGGTGCGCGGCCCGGTCGCCGCAGCCGGGGATCGGGATACGGCATTGCCGTCCCGCGGACAGTGATTTGGGGCGGATACGAGCCGCCGGTTCCGCCCCCGGCCCGCCCGGACGGTGGTATCTCTGGACTGCCCGGCAACCGGGCGGTCACCGGTCGATCCGAAGGAGAACGACATCGTGCGCCGACAGATCCTCAACCTGCCCGAGAACGCGCCCGCCGAGGCGCTCGAGGGGCTCGCGCTGACGAATCCGACGCTCATCGCGTACGACCGCGAACGCGGAATCGTCACCCGTGCCGTCCCGGCACACGACAAGGTCGGCCTCGTTTCCGGCGGCGGGTCGGGGCACGAACCGCTGCACGCCGGCTTCGTCGGGCACGGCATGCTCGACGTCGCCGTACCCGGCGCGGTATTCGCCAGCCCGACGGCACTACAGGTGCAGGAAGGTACCGTCGCCGCCGATTCGGGGCGCGGTGTCGTGCAGATCGTGAAGAACTACACCGGTGATGTCCTCAACTTCCGGATCGCCGGTGAACTCGCGGGTGACGACGCGGTCGCGACCGAAGTCGTACTCGTCGACGACGACCTGGCCACCCAGCGTGACGCCGGGCCGGGTCGCCGCGGGACCGCCGCCGTACTCATGGTCGAGAAGATCTGCGGGGCGAGCGCCGAGGCCGGCGCCGATCTCGGCGCGGTCGCCGGCCTCGGCCGCCGCGTCGCGCGCAACGCACGTACGCTCGCCTTCGCGCTGAGCGCCGGCACCCATCCCGGTGAAACGGTCCCCTCGTTCACCCTGGACGCCGGGGAAGTCGAATCGGGGGTGGGAATCCACGGCGAACGCGGTACGGGCCGAGTACCGTTCGCCGACGCCGATACGCTGACGGACCACCTGGTCGACCCGCTGATCGCCGAACTCGGGGTGGCGCGCGGATCATCGCTCATCGCGATCGTGAACGGTCTCGGCAGCGCCTACCCCATGGAAGTCTCGGTCGCGGCGCGCGCCGTACACCACCGGCTGGCCGACCGCGGGATCACGGTCGCCCGATCGCTGGCCGGCAGCTATGTCACCTCGCTCGATATGGTCGGGATCTCGGTCACGCTGCTGCCCGCCGACGCCGATCTGCTTCCGCTGTGGGACGCCCCCGTGCGCACCCCGGCCCTGACCTGGTGAAGGAGACCACCTATGCGCGACGAAACACTGCCGCCGGGATTCGGTGAACGCTGGGTACACCTGATGTTCGAGGCGTTCCTCGACCGCGCCGACGCGCTGGCCGATCTCGACCGACTCGCCGGCGACGGCGATTTCGGTGCGAACATCACCGCCGCCCTGAACCGGGCACGGACGAATATCGACACCGATCGCCCCGGCTCCTACACCGGACTGCTGACGGCGGTATCCCGGGGCTTTCTGGGCACCGGTGGAACGAGCGGCCCACTGTTCGGCATGTTCTTCCGCGAACTCGCCCGCTGCACAGCGAATCCGGAGCCCACCGCGGCCGAGTTCTCCCGGGGCCTGAGCGCCGGGCTGGCCACAGTGCAGCGATACGGGGAAGCCGAAGTGGGGCACAAGACGATGGTCGACGCACTGGCTCCGGCCGCGGAAACCCTGGCCGCCCGGATCGGTTCGGGCGGGGCGGCGGCGGAGTCCCTGGCCGCGGCGGCCGACGCGGCGGTCGCCGGGGCGTCGAACACAGCATCGCTGGTCGCCGAACGCGGGCGGGCCAGCTATATCGGCGAGTTGGCACGCGGTGTGCTCGATCCCGGGGCGGCGGCCGCGGCCCTGATCCTGCAGGCCGCCGCGGCGGCGTACCGGGCGGATTCACCGGCGATCGATACCGGATGGCTCGGGACGACCGGCTGACCGCGGATATCGGCACGAGCCGGCCGGACACGGCCGAAGCGACGAATCAGGCCGTGTTCCGGTGCGGGAGTGGGACTCAGCGGAAATGCCCGTTCAACACGAGTGCGATGGCGCGGAGCGCCTCGGGGTCGGTCATCTGTTCGTGCCGGGCGGTGATGCGGTGTTCGGTGATGGCTCCGGTCAGGTATTCCTTCCAGGCCGCCGCGGGAGACGGGCCGTCCTCCGGGGCCCCGGCGACGGCGCGGAAGTAGAGCAGATCACCCTCGAACAGTGCGGGCCGGTGATCGCGCACGAGCTCTATCAGCTGAGTGCAGCTCTCGTACAGAACCTTCAGATGATCGGCGGTGAGGGCTGTGCAGAGTCCGCCTTGCCGGTGCAGCAGACCGGTCGCGGCCTCGACGGTGAGGTCGCCGGGAATCCGGGAGACGGCGACGCCGAACTCGGTGAGCACATCCGCGAGCGTCGGGACGCGCACATCGGCGCGAGTATCGACGAACCGGGAGTCCATCATGGCCAGGGTGGACACCGTATCGCCCGCGCGGCGTAGTTGTACGGCGATCTCGTGCGCGATGGTGCCGCCCAGCGAATAGCCGAGCAGATGATAGGGGCCGCGCGGCTGCACGGACCGGAGCTCCGCGATGTAGCGGGCGGCGAGCCGGCCGAGCGTATCGAACCGCGCGCCCGGCTCGGACAGGGCCGGGAACTGCAGCCCGTGAACCGGCCGTTCCGTGGCGAGGTACTGCACGAGACCGCTGAAACCCCAAGCCGTTCCGATGGTGGGATGAACGCAGAACAGCGGCGGCCGGGTACCGGTGGCGCGCAGCGGGAGCAGCACCGCGAGCGCGTCGCCGGTGGTGTCCCGATCCTCGGCACCGCGCCGCCGGGCCTCGATCCGACCGGCGAGAGCGCCCGGTGTCGGATCGGTGAGGACCCACTGGATCGGTACGTTCACCCCGGTCGATTCCTCCAGCCGCGCCACCAGCCGGATGGCGGCCAGGGAGTTACCGCCGACAGCGAAGAAACCGTCATCGAGACCGGCTCGTTCGATCTCGAGGATCTGCGCGAAAGCGGCACACACCGTGACTTCGAGCGGCGTGGACGGTGGCTGGTACCGGGCCGGTCGCCGGTCCGGCTCGGGCAGTGCCCGATAGTCGAATTTTCCGGTGGGGGTGAGCGGAATCCGGTCGAGGACCACCACGGCCGTGGGAATCATCTGAGTGGGCAGCCGGGTCGCCAGCCGGGTGGTGATCGCGGCGGGGTCGGGCGTGGTGTCCGGCGCGGCAACGACATACCCCACGAGCCGGCCGCCGCCGTCCGGGTCGGTGTGCAGGGTGACCGCGGCCTGGATGATATCCGGACAGTCGCAGAGTGCCGCTTCGATCTCGCCGGGTTCGACACGGTGGCCGCCGATTTCGAGTTGCCGATCGCTGCGCCCGCTGAACTGCAGGGTGCGGTCGGCGGTCCACGCGACCAGATCACCGGTGCGGTACATCCGTGTCCCGGGCCGGCCGTGGAGCGCCGGGACGAATCGGGTAGCCGTCACCCCGGGCTGCCCGTGGTAACCGCGGGCCAGGCCCGGCCCGGCGAGGTACAGTTCGCCGACCACTCCGGGCGGAACCGGGCGCAGGCTGCGATCGAGCACGACGGCGCTGAATCCACGAACGGGGCCGCCCATGGGGATCGGGCCACCCACCGTGCTCGTGGTCAGTGGCGCGCCGGTGCAGCTGATGACGGTGGTTTCGGTGGCCCCGTAACAGTTGATCACGGTGCGGCCCGGCGCCCACCGGGCCGCCAGATCCGGTGGGAACGGCTCGCCGCCGAGGAATACGGTGCGCAGTGCTTCGGGATTCGTCGCGGCGAGCAGTGTCGGGGTCAGCGCGGCATGGGTGACCCGCTCGGCGCGGACCAGCGGATCCAATCCGGTCCCGGCGCCCGCCGACGCGGGAGCCAGGACCACGGTTGCGCCGGCGGTGGCAGCGCTGAGCCATTCGAAAACGGAGACATCGAAGGTGGGCGCGGCGGCCGCCAGTACGCGCGAATCCGGGGTGACGGCGAACCGTTCCAGCGCGAGGGCAGCCAGATTCGCCACTCCGGCGTGGGTGACCAGCACACCTTTCGGTGTCCCGGTGGAACCCGAGGTGTAGATCAGGTAGGCCGGATGCCGCGGTCGCAGGACCGCGGTGCGTTCGCTGTCGGTGACCTCGGCCGCGGATACCGCCGCGGCCGCCGCGGCGAAAGACGGGCTGTCGACGGTGAACCAGTCGACGGCATCCGACAGCCGGTCACGGTAGGGCTCCCGGGTCAGTCCGCGAACGGCACCGGAATCGGTCAGTATCGCCGCGTTGCGCGCGGCCGGCTGGGCGGGGTCGAGCTGGACGAACGCGGCGCCGGTTTTGGCGACCGCCCAGACCGCGATCACGGTATCGACCGAACGCGGCAGGGCCACGGCCACCAGGGATTCCGGTCCGGCGCCCGATTCGATCAGCACCCGCGCCCACCGGTTCGAGGTCTCGTCGAGTTCCCGGTAGGACAACCGCACACCGTCGCCGACCACCGCTTCGGCGTCGGGTCTCAGCGCGGCCGTCAACACCCGGGGCAGCACCGACATCACCGCACCGCGCCGGCCACGAACAGGTACCAGCTCGGCCCGCTCGACCGCGGACAGCAGCGACAACCGGGGCAGCGGCAGCCGGATATCGTCCGCCATCACACCGAGCACGCACAGGACCCGCCCGGCGATGGCATCCATCTGGGCCGAGGTGAACAGGTCCGGCAGATACTTCACGGTCAGATGCAATCGGAAGTCGTGGTGGACGATCAGTCCGAGCGGGTAGTGCGCGGAGTCACGGCCCGCCACGCCGAGGACCCGCATACCGGCGATATCGGCGAGGTCGGACAGCCCACCCTCGTCGATCGGATAGGACTCGAAAGCCGTCACGGTATCGAACATCGCGCCCGGGCCGGCGATCTGCTGGATCCGGGACAGTCCCAGATGGTGGTGGTCGAGCAGTTCTGCCTGTTCCCGCTGGATCCGCCGTACCAGATCGGCGAGGCTCTCCCGGCGGTCCAGCCGGATCCGCACCGGCACCGTGTCGATGAACAGTCCGATCATCGATTCGACACCGGCGATCTGCGCGGGACGCCCGGATACGACGGCGCCGAACACCACGTCCTCGCGGCCGGTCGCGCCGGCGAGCACGATCCCCCAGGCCGCCTGTACGAGCGTGTTGAGGGTGACCTCCTGCTCGTGCGCGGCGGCGACCAGCGCGGCGGTGCGGTCCTCGCTCAGTTGCGCGCGCACCTCCCGCGCGGCGCGGGTGTACCGGCGGCCGGGGTCGGCCGGCGCGAGCAGCGTCGGTTCGGATACCCCGTCGAAGGCCCGGGCCCACGCGGTATCCGCCGAGTCCCGGTCCTGATCGCGCAGCCACACCAGGTAGTCGCGGTAGGGGCGTCCCGGTACCGGTAGGGCCGGATCGCTGTCGCCGGCGTAGAGGGTGAGCAGTTCCCGGATCAGCAGCGGCGTGGACCAGCCGTCGATGAGGATGTGATGCATGCTCAGCAGCAGCCGGTGGTGCTGATCCGTGGTGCTGATCAGGGTCATTCGGAGCAGCGGCGGCTCGGTCACATCGAATCCGCTCTGCCGATCGGCGGCGGTGAGCTCGTCGAGCGTGGACGCGGTGGCGTCGGACGCGGCCAGGTCGACCCGGGAGAACGGGACACGGACGTACCCGGGTATCACCTGGACCGCTTCGCCGGCGCTGTCGCGGACGAACGCGGCCCGCAGGTTCGGGTGCCGCCCGACGAGTGCCTGTGCGGCACGGTGCAGTCGGTCCGCGTCGACCTGCCCGCCCAGTTCCATCCGGAGTTGCACGGTGTAGGCATCGAGTGCGCCGTCGGCCAGCCGGGCGTGGAACAGCAACCCCTCCTGCAACGGTATCGGCGACCAGATGTCCGTCGGATCCGGATACCGGCGTTCGATCCGGTCGATCGTGGCCTGGTCGAGGTCGACGAGATCGAAGTCGGAGGGCGTCGTCCCGCCCGCACCGGGCCGTGACGCGTGGGTGGCCAGCGCGGTCACCGCCTCGCACCACGATCGGGCGAGCTCGGTGACCTCGGCGGCGGTGAGCAGGCGGGTCGCGTAGGCCCAGGTAGCGCCGAGAACCGGCGCGTCCGGGGTGCCGGTGACGAAGGCGTCTATCACCAGCGTGGCCGCCGCCGCGGCGTCGGGATGCTGCACACCGCCGGCCGCGCCGGGCATCCACGCCTCCTCCGGCGCGGTCACGGGAACGGTGTCGAACCGGCCCAGGTAGTCGAAACTCACCTGCGGGCCGGGCAGCTCCCGCAGGACGGGCGCGGTATCGGGATCGAGGTAGCGCGCGAGGCCGTAGCCGATTCCGTGGTCCGGGATCCGGCGCAGCTGCTCCTTGACCGATTTGAGGACCGCTCCCGCGGCGGCGCCACCAGCGAACGCGTCGTCGATATCGATATCCGGTAATTCGAGCCGGACCGGGTAGGTAGCGGTGAACCAGCCGACGGTCCGGGCGAGATCGGCGCCGGGTAGTACGGCGTCGCGGCGGCCGTGGTCTTCGAGGGTGAGCAGCGCCGCGGATACACTGTCGCCACGGCGCCGCCACCATCGGACCAGCGCCATGACCGACGCCGCGATCAAGGCGTCGTCCACTCTGCCGTGGAACGCCGCCGGCACAGCGCCGAGAACAGCGCGGGTCACATCGGGCGGCAGCGACACCTCGACACTCGCGACGGTGGCCTGAACGTCGACGGCCGGGTCGAACCGGTGCGCACCGAGCGGCGGATCGGCGGCGGCCGGCGTGGAATACCAGCGGTCCGGTTCGCCGTGTTCCGCCGCGGCGGTGGACAACGCGTGTGCCCAGCGGCGCATCGACGTACCGGCGGCGGCGAGCCGCGGTCGTTGCCCGGCCCGCACCTGAGCCCACGCTGTCGCGAGATCGGGGACCAGGATCCGCCACGAGACACCGTCGACGACCAGATGATGGGCGACGACCAGCAACCGTCCCGGCTGTTCGGCCCGATCCAGCCACACCAGCTGCAGCACGACACCCGCGGCGGGATCGAGTCGTTCGGCCGCCGCGCTCGTTTCGGCGGCCACGACCGCCGCGAAGGCGTCGCTGTCCGGGGCGGCGTCCACCGGCACTCGCCGGATCAGCCCCGCCGTCGCCGCGGGGGCCGGATCGACCCGTAACGCCCAGCCGGACGGATCCGCGGGTTCCGGGTGCAGCCGGGCCCGCAACATATCGTGGTGATCGAGCACGGCCCGGACCGTGGCCGTGATCCCGGAGCTGTCGATTCCGGGCGGCAGGCTCAGCAGCACCCACTGGCAGAAGCGGTCGAATCCGCCGCGCTCGAACATCCAGCGCATGATCGGGGTCAGCGGTATCGCGCCGACTCCGCCGCCCGGTAGTTCCGCCGGAAGGGTGAGCGCCGCGCTGTCACGGACGGCGATCTCGGCCAGCCCGGCGACGGTACCGCGCTCGAACATATCGCGGACGGAGAAAACCCATCCCGCTCCCCTGGCCCGGTTGACCAGATGAATCGCCATGATGCTGTCGCCCCCCAGCGCGAAGAACGAATCGTGCGCCCCCACCGCGTCCAGTCCGAGCACCTCCGCGAAGAGCCGCGCGAGCGTCGCCTCGCCCTCGGAGGCCGGGGGCCGGGAACCCGGCTGCGGCGTGAAGTCCGGTTCGGGTAGGGCGGCGCGGTCGAGCTTGCCGTTCGCGGTCACCGGTAGCGCGTCGAGTACCAGCACGGTCGCGGGCACCATATGCGGGGCCAACTGCTGTGCGGCGAGATCCAGGATCGCGGTGCGGTCGATTTCGGCTCCGTTCTCGGGCACCACGTACCCGATCAATCGGTCACCGGCGGCCGCACCGCGGTGCACGGCCGCCGCCGCACCGGCGACCCCCGGACCGGCCAGCAACGCCGATTCGACCTCCCCGAGCTCGATCCGGAATCCACGGACCTTCACCTGATCGTCCGCGCGTCCCACGAAGTCGAGTGTCAGGTCGCCCTCGGGTAGCCGGCGCCACCGCACCAGATCACCGGTCCGATACATCCGCCGCCCCGGCCCCGCGAACGGAGCGGCGACGAACCGCGCCGCCGTCGCGCCGACCCGCTTCCGGTAGCCACGCGCCAAACCCGGGCCGGCCACGTACAACTCACCCACGACGCCGACCGGCACCGGCCGGAGCCGCCCGTCGAGTACGACCTCCCCGACCCCGCGGATCGGGGCGCCGATCGTCACCGGCGCACCCGGTACCGCCGCCGCGCCGGCGTTGGTCTGGATCGTGGCCTCGGCGGGACCGTAGGTGTTGTGGAAGCGCCGTCCCGGCGCCCACCGCGAGATCAACGCCGGCGCGGGTGCTTCCCCGCCGACCACTACGGTCGCGAGATCCGCCAGACCGGCCGGATCGACGGTCGCCAGAGCCGTGGGCGTCAGCGCCGCATGCGTCACTCTCTCCCGCACCAGGAGACGCGCCAGTTCGTCCCCGCCGTACACCTCCGGCGGCGCGATCACCAGCTGCGCGCCCGTCGCGAACGCCCAGAGATACTCGAGGACCGCCGCGTCGAAACTCGGTGACGCGATGTGCAATACGCGTGTGCCGGGGCCGACCCCGAATCGCGACCGCTGGTCGGCCACGAGATTCGCCAGCCCGCGATGCGATACCTGGACCCCTTTGGGCATTCCCGTGGACCCGGAGGTGTAGATGACGTAGGCGAGGTCGTCGACCCGCGACGGGCGTACCCGATCGGCATCGCGGACAGGACGGCAATCGGTCCCGGTGAGCTCGTCGAGAGTCAGCCAATCGACAGTGTCCGGTAGTAGCTCGGAGGCGGAGGTCGTGGTGAGACCGACCGTCGACTGCGAATCGGTGGTCATATGACCGACACGGCGGACCGGGTAGGCCGGATCGACAGGAAGAAAGGCCGCGCCCGATTTCGCGACCGCCCAGGTGGCGAGTATCGCCTCCGGTGACCGCGGCAGGCCGATGGCGACGATGTCCTCGGGGCCGATACCGCGGCCGATCAGGGCGCGCGCCAGCCGGTTCGAACGCACATCGAGTTCCCGGTAGCTGATGCGCTGACCGTCGCAGACGACGGCAGTGGCTTCCGGATCGTGTGCGGCCGCCGCGACCAGCAGATCGGCGAGTGTTTCGGGCGGTGCCGGTGGCGGGTCGGCACAAGCCAGCAGATCGGCGCTTTCGGCCCGATCGAGAAGTTCCACCGCCGCGATCGCGGCCGTGGGGTCGGCGGCCACCGATTCCAGCACTCGGGTCCAGCGGCGGACCAGCATATCGACTGTCCCGGTCTCGAAGAGGTCGGTGGCATAGGTGAACGAGGCCGCGACCCCACCGTCACAGGACCGGTCCGACAGGGTGATCCGCAGATCGAAATGGGATGTCTCGCTGTGTGCGCCGGGCCGCGGCAACTGCAGGCCCGGCAGTGCGCGATGGGCCGGTCCGGGATTCCGGTACGCGAACATCACCTGGCACAGGGGCGGGGACCCCGGTGGCTCGAGCTGATCGATCAGTCGGCCGAGCGGGATATCGGCGTGTGCGAATGTCTCCCGTTCGAGGCGGCCGATCCGGGCGAGCAGGTCGACGAACCGCTCGTCGGCATCGATCTCGGTGCGCAACACCAGGGTGCCGAGACCGGTACCCGTCATATCGCCGGGGCCACCGCCCTCGCGGCCCGGGGTGCAGACCGCGATATCGGTGCGGCCGCTGGTCCGGGACAGCAGCAACACCAGCGTCGCGTGGAACACCGAGAACAGCGACGAATCCCGGCGGCGCGCGAATTCTCGCAGCGCCCCGACCGTCTCCGCGTCCCAGGTGACGGTCCGCGTCGCGCCCCGATGCGTCGCCGCCGACCGCGGCCGGTCCACCGGCAGAAAGGGTTCCACCGGGAGATCGGCCAGGGTGTCGCGCCAGAACGCGAGATCCGCACGGCGGCTGCGGTTCCGGGCCGATTCGAGGGCGCTGGCGGGATGGACCCGCCCGAGATCCGCGTCCGGTTCGGCCGCGGCGAAGGTGGCGAGGAATTCTACGAATCGATCGGTGTGGCCGGCCAGTTCGGAATCGGTGTAGAGATCCGGATTGGCCAGGAAGTGCACAATCGTCCGGGGTGGATCACCGGTCTGATACAGGTCGACGAGCAGGTCTTCCACCGGACCGGAACTGAGAACGTGGAATTCCCCGGTCAGCGAACCGAATCGGATCTCCTGCGGGAAGAACATGACATTCACCACCGGCCCGGCGAATCGCCGCTGCCGGTCGTTTCCGGTGCTGTCGCGAATATCGGCGAGACCGCACCGCTGGTGCCGCAAGGCACCCACCAGGTCGGACTGGACCCGTCGGACCAGCGCCCGGACCGTATCCCCGGCAACGAAACCGATCGGGAGCGGAACCACATTGACGAACACCCCGCCGGATCTGCGGAGCACCGCCGTGGTGCGGCCCGATACCGGAATATCGACGAGCACATCGTCGCGGCCGGTCGCCCGGGCCAGATAGTCGCCGAACGCGGCGATCACCAGCGCGGCCGGGCTCGCGTCCATCGCCTGCGCGGCCGCGGCGATCCGCTCGACCGTCGACGCGGGCAGTTCGGCGATCGCGGCCACGCTGTCCGCGCACGGTAACGCGCTTCCGGCGGCCAAGCCGGTCTCGTCGCCGTCGACGTCGGCGAGCCTGTTCACCCAGTACGCTTTATCGTCGGTGAATCGTTTCGATTCCCGATAGCTGCGGTCCGCCTCGTAGAGAGTGTGCAGGTCCGCCGCGCGGCTCGGTTCGGGTGTCCGGTCCCGCACCGCCGCCGTGTACAGGCCGGCCACCCGATTCGCCATCGTCATCGCCGCGTAACCGTCCAGCGCGACATGGTGTACCCGGCTGTACATCAGGTAATGCCGGTCGCCGATCTGTAACAACCCCGAGGCGATCAGCCGATCCCGGAGCATATCCAGCGGCGCGGTGCACTCCCGGCGCATCCATTCCAGGGCCGCGGCCATCGGGTCCGGTTCGGACCGCATATCCAGTACCGGCCCCGTTGCCTCGAGCGTCCGATCGAACAGCTGATGCGGTTCACCGTCGACGTCCACCAGCCGGAGAAACCCCGACTGGAATTCGAGGGCCGCGCGAATCACCGACCGGCGCAGCAGATCGACATCCAGATCCCCGCGGATCTCGATGTACTGGGCCTCGCAGATCGGTACGTCGGGACTCAGTTGTTGCGCCAGCCAAAGCCCCCGCTGCCCGGCGGACAACGGCACCGGCTCTGTCGCTGACGCGTTCCGTACAGCATCCGATCCCGAACCGGGATCGGATGGCGGCGGCGGCACGGTCATGGCCTTGCCTCCAGACCCCGAGCAAGTATTATGGCAAAAAACTATTACGGCATTCTAAGCCGACCGCTCCGTTCACGTGAACCCCCCGAATAGGGATACGAGCAGGTCACGGGGCTGCCCGCCGCTCACGCCAAAGTATCGGGAGCACTACGGGTTCAGCGCTACGGCCCGTCGCGGAGTCCTCTTCGGACGTTTCGCCGGACCGGCCCCGGACACTGCTCCCGCCCGGCCGACCGGATGTGGATGCGGGCCGTTGCCATACCCTCGTTCGCCCTCCAGGTATCGAGCAGAGCCCGACGGCTACCGGGCTTCTTCCCACTCCCCACCCGATTCGCGACCGGCAGCCGGAACAGTTCATTCGTAGATGCGAATATCTCAGTATCGGCAAGTTTTCGATAAGATCCGCCGTTCGGGTGACGCTCCGGCGCCACAGCTGGCAGGATCGTAGAGCGTGAGTGTGTCCGAATTCGGCATCTATGTACCGCAGATAGTTTCCGAATTCGCGCCGCTGCTCGAGACAGCCCGGACCGCGGAGCGTGCCGGATTCGCCAACCTGTGGCTTTTCGATCACCTGTGGTCACCGGGGCTGCCCGAGCACCCCTCGCTCGAAGCGTGGACCACCGCCACCGCGCTGCTCACCGCCACGACCACGCTGCGGGTGGGTGCGCTGGTGCTCTGCAACAATTTCCGGCATCCGGTCGTACTGGGCCGGATGGCCACCACGCTGGACATCATCTCCGGGGGCCGGGTCGAGTTCGGGCTGGGCAGCGGGTCGGTGCGCGACGAGCACAGCCGGGCCGGCCTGGCCTGGGGCACGGCCGCCGAGCGCGCCGGACGGCTGGGCGAGGCGCTGGAGATCATCACCTCGATGTTCGCCCGGGAGCGCACCTCTTTCGCGGGCGAACACTATCGCGTCGACGACGTCCCCAATATGCCCGGCCCGGTGCAGCGGCCGCGGCCGCCGGTGCACATCGGGGGCATCGGACCGAAGTACACCCTACCCCTGGTGGCCCGGTACGCCGATGTCTGGAACATCCCCACCTACGGCCTGGCGGATCAGCGTCGGCTCACCGGCCTGCTGGATGCCGAATGCGACCGGATCGGACGTGACCCGGGCACCATCCGCCGCTCCCACCAGGCGGTCCTGGCACTCGCCGCCGACGAGCGCGAACTGCCGGAGGTACAGGCCCGCGCCCGTCGCCGGTTCGGGGCGGATGCGTTCGCGCTGAACGAGGGGTACGTCGGCACCCCGTCCATGGTGGCCGATCGGCTCGTGGCGCACGGCGAACAGGGCGTCGACGCGGTGGTGTTCATGGTCGGCGCGAAGGAGGCGGCGGCGACCATGGAACTGTTCGCCGCGGAAGTCGCTCCGCGACTGCCGCGCTGACCCCGGGAGGGGGCGCGACGGCAGAACCGGTCAGTGCCCGTGGCCGGCCCGGTCGGCGGTGAGGAATTCGGCCATGGCCGACGCGACGGCCGCGGGCCGGTCCAGCATGGACAGCACATAGGCGTCCGGTATCTCGACCAGCCGGGCGCCGGGAACGAGCTCCGCCAGCCGCCGCCCGTGTTCGCGAGGCATCACCTTGCCGGCCGACGACCACAGGATCAGGACGTCGCCGTGGAACCGGCTCAGCGCTTCGGTGTTCGCGACCAGTTCGCGGGCGCGGAACCCGGACCGCGTGTAGGCGAGCAGATCCCGGCGGATGCGGCGGTCGCGCAGCCCCGGCTCCGTCCAGCCGCGCACCAGGTCGTCCGGCAGCGGTTCGCGGGCCATCCAGCCGAAGAGCAGCGGCAGGCGGCGCAGCCGGGCGATCCGTAGTTGCCGCAGAGCCAGTACCACTCCCCCCGGCAGATAGCTCGCCACCGCCGCCGTCTTACCCGGCAGGCCGGGCGGAAAGTTGTCGAACGCCTCGCAGGGCAGCACGATCATCCGGCCGACCCGGTCGTCGAGACCGTAGGCGGTGAGGAACAGCGATCCACCCCAATCGCTGTGCACCAGCACCGCATCCTCGAGATCCAGTGCGGCGAGGAAATCCGCCAGCAGGCGGTTCAGTCCGCGCAGGCTCAGGTCGGTGCCCGGTTCGAGCGGGATGGGATGCGCGCCCAGTGGCAGGTCGGGCCGGATATAGCGGAACCCCGGCGGCAGGAGGCCGACGGTCGTATCCCAGATGGTGTGGTTCATCAGCAGACCGTGCAACAGGACCACGGGTGGACCCTCGCCCTGTTCCACATAGTGCACCCGACCTGCGGGAAGTCCGATCACCGGCATCCGCTGACCCCTTTCGAGCGATCGCTCTAGAGTGATTGCTCTATTCTGGAACGGTGACCGAGAAGATGTCAACCAGCACCCGCGACCGGTTGATCACCGCCACCGTCGAACTGCTGCGCGTCCGCGGCTACAGCGGTACCGGCGTCAAACAGATCACCGTGGCCGCGGGGGTACCGATGGGATCGCTCTATCACCACTTCCCCGGGGGTAAACCGGAACTCGCCGCGGCCGCCCTGCGCACGGCGGGGATCGCCTACGGGCAGTTGATCCCGCTGCTGCTCACGCCCTATCCGGATCTGCGCGACGCGGTTCCCGCGGCCTTCGCCGCCGCGGCCGGCCAGATCGAGGAGACCGGGTGGATCAATATGTGCCCGGTGGGAACGGTCGCCGGTGAGGTCGCGGATTCGGAGCCCGCGCTACGGGAGGTGCTCGCCGAGATAATCGGCGCCTGGATCGCCGACGGAACAGCGTATTTCGTCTCGCGCGGCCTGCCGGCGGATACCGCCCGGGAGCTGATCGTGGGTATCGTCACCGCCCTCGAGGGTGCGTTCGTCCTGAGCCGCACGCTGCGGTCCACCGAACCGCTGCTGGCCGCGGGCCGCGCCATGAGCGCTCGCCTCGCCCAACTGCTCCCGGCACCCGAACCCGAGACCGGCCCCCGGCACGCGATCGGGCGGGTCGTTCCACACCTCGATACGTGACACCTCGGCACCATCGGGCACCGGCCGATCACCAGGTATCGATACCTGTACTGCGCGCGCTGTTGCGCCAGCCGGCCCGCGGCGGGCCGGGCCGGGCGAGCAGCGCCGCGGACAGGACAGCGCGGGTATCGGCCGGATCGATGACATCGTCGATCTCCAGATGCGCGGCGGTGTTCAGCGCGCTGCCCTGGGCATAGGCCAGGGCGACCAGTTCGTCGAACCGGCGTGTCCGTTCGGCCGGATCGGGGATGGCGGCCAGCACATCCCGGGCCGCCAGATGCACCGCGCCTTCCAACCCCATCCCGCCGAACTCACCGGTGGGCCAGGCGACGATCATATCCGTGTTGTGGAATCCGCCCCCGGCCATCGCCAGGGCGCCGAGCCCGTATCCCTTGCGCAGGACCACCGTCACCAGCGGCACCGTCAGATGACCGCCGAGTACGAACAGGCGCGGGAAATGCCGGACCGCCGCCTCGCGCTCGGAATCCGGTCCGACCATGAATCCCGGTGTATCGCAGAGCGATACCACCGGCAGCCCGTAGGCGTCGCACAGCTGGAGGAAACGCGCGAGTTTATCGGCACCGGCCGCGTCGATCGCGCCGCCGAGCAGCGCGGGATTGTTCGCGACGACACCGACGGGCGCGCCGTCGATCCGGGCGAGAGCGGTGATCACGGTCGGCGCGAAATCGCGGCGCAGTTCCAGGACCGAGCCGATATCGAAGACGGTGTCGATCACCGGCCGGATGTCGTAGACACGTTTGCGGTCGGCCGGCACCAGATGGCGCAACCTTCGCTGATCGGCGACCTCGCCTCCGGGCACCTTCCCCTGGAAGTACGCGAGATAGCGGCGGGCGACCGCGGTCGCCTCGGCCTCGTCGGCGACGACGATATCCACCACGCCGTTGGCCCGCTGCACCTCGATCGGACCGACTTCCTCCGGCGCGTAGACCCCGAGGCCGCCGCCCTCGATCATCGCCGGACCCGCCATCCCGATGGTCGAGTTCTCGGTGGCGATCACGACATCGCAGATACCGAGCAGGGCGGCATTGCCGGCGAAACAGCGCCCGGCGGCGATACCGATGGTGGGTACCACACCGCTGAGCGCGCCCATGGTGGTGAAGGTCGGATAGTGCAGGCCCGCCACCATGGGCGGATCGCTGTCGCCGGGGCGCCCGCCGCCGCCCTCGGCGAAGAGGACGACCGGGTAGCCGCGGGTACGGGCGAGCCCGAGCAGCCTATCGGTCTTCTGATGGCTGAAATAGCCCTGGGTGCCCGCCAATACGGTGTAGTCGTAGGCGAGGACGGCGCAGGTGCTGCGCTCGGCAGGGAACAGGTCGCCGTTGATCCGTCCGAGACCGGTGACGATACCGTCGGCCGGGGTGCGGGCCTCCAGGTCGGCGAGATCGCGGCGGCCCCGCTGGGCCGCGACGGCGAAACCACCGTATTCGACCAGCAGACCGTCGTCGGTCAGCGCGGCGATGTTCTCCCGGGCGGTGCGCATTCCGAGCCGGCGGCGTTTGGCGACCGCCTCGGGGCGGGATTCGTCGGACAACCGGGCGCGGCGCTCGCGCAGCGCGGCGAGGTCGGGGCGGATATGGTCGGGATCGGCGGCGGGCCCGGTGGTTTCGGCCGGCCCGGCACCGGCGGCCGGGTTCACCACGGCGACCGCCGTTCCTTCCGACAGCTGGTCGCCGATCCGCACGGCGATCGCTTCGACGGTTCCCGCCTGCTCGGTACGCACCGGATAGTGCATCTTCATCGCCTCGATCACGGCCACCGTCGCCCCGGCCGCGACCACCTGCCCCGGTTCGGCGTCGATCGAGACGACCACCCCGGCGGTACCGGCGCGGATCACCTCGCCGGACCGGCCCTCGAACGCCGGGGCGGCGGATATCTCCGCCGGGCCGCCGCCGGTGTATCCGGCGAAGGAGCTCGGCGCGCCGCCGGACCGGGTGCGCGGCTCATCGGCGCCCGGCTCCGTTTCCCGCACGTGGGCGATCAGTCGCCCGAGTTCGCGATCGACCCAGGTGGTGTCGTAGTCGCCGGCCGTGTAGGCGGGATCGGTGAGCAGCGCGCGCTGCAACGCCAGATTGGTCGGCACTCCGGTGATCGTGGTCTCGTCCAGCGCACGGACCGCCAGCCGGTGGGCGGCGGCCGATCCGTCGCGATGGTGCACCACGATCTTCGCCAGCAGTGTGTCGAACCGCGGATCCACGGGTGCGCCGGCCCGGGCGGCGGTGTCCACCCGCACCCCCGCTCCCGTCGGGACCTCGAATCCGGTGATGGTTCCGGCGGCGGGCAGTACGGACCCGTCGGGCCGGGAGGTTTCGGCGTTCACCCGGACCTGCACAGCCGTTCCGGATGTCCCCGGCGACCGGTCGAGCCCGAGTTCGGCGAGCGTGGCACCGGCCGCCAGACGCAACTGCGCGAGTACGAGATCCACCCCGGTGACCAGTTCGGTGACGGTGTGCTCCACCTGCAGCCGCGGGTTGACCTCGACGAAGTAGAACGTACCGTCGGGCAGCGCGAGGAATTCCACCGTCGCCACGCCGCAGAGCCGGGCGGCCCGGCCCAGCCGCACCGCCGAATCCAGCATTCGCGCCCGGGCGTCCGCCGGTAGTGCCGTACTCGGTGCGATCTCCACCAGCTTCTGATGGCGGCGCTGTACGGTGCAGTCCCGGTCCCACAGATGGCCGATCGAGCCGGCGCGATCCGCGACCAGCTGGACTTCCAGATGCCGGGCACCGGTGAGCAGCCGCTCGGCGTAGAGGTCACCGGCACCGAAGGCGCC